>DAOTUR010000292.1:0-4741 GCA_034436915.1 Anaerolineae bacterium | reverse complement strand
AAATGTATTTTGGCGTAGGGACAGGGCAGGCCCTGTCCGTTCATCGCGTGAAAATGGACAGGGCAGGCCCTGTCCCTACACGAATCATGCATAACATTTTGCATTATCAAACGGTCTCTTAGGAAATATCGCCCTCAGAATCCGCGTACAGCCGCTTGACGGCCTCGGCCAGCAGCGCGTGCTGCGGCTCTTCCAGGTTCGGATCCGCCTCGTACAGCGTGCGGGCTTCGCGCTGGGCCATCGTCACCAGTTCCGGCGTGATGAACTCGGCTAACCGCACCGCCAGCGCCCCACTCTGGCGCGTGCCGAGCAAATCGCCCGCCCCGCGCAGCTTCCAGTCATACTCCGCCAGCAAAAAGCCATCGTCGGTCTGCACCATCGCATCCAGCCGCTCCTGCGATTGCGGCAGATCGTTATCCGGCACGAGCAAACACCATGAGGCGTGCTGACCGCGCCCTACACGCCCGCGAAACTGATGCAGTTGCGCGAGACCAAAGCGATTCGCGCCCTCGATCATGATGACGCTGGCATTGGGAATATCAACGCCGACTTCGGCGACTGAGGTCGTCACCATCATGTCGTATTCGTGGCGGGCGAACGCCGCCATGATCTCATCTTTTTCCGTCGGTTTCATACGGCCATGCAGCAGGCAGATGCGCCGCTTGTGGAACATCTGCTTGAGTTCCTGGTACGATTCAACCGCCGAACGAATCTCCAGCGACTCCGACGCTTCCACCAGCGGATGGATGATGAACGCCTGCCGCCCCTGCTCAAGCTGATTCTCAATGAAGCCCATCGCCTTCTCACGCTGATTGGCCCCCAGGATGCGCGTCTTCACAGGCTGGCGTCCCGGCGGCTTCTCATCAATGATCGACAGGTCGAGATCGGCATACAGCGTCAGCGCCAATGTGCGCGGGATCGGTGTGGCGGTCATGACCAGCAAATGCGGATTGATGCCTTTGCCACGCAGCCGCCCGCGCTGCTCCACGCCGAAGCGGTGCTGCTCGTCGATGATGACCAGGGCCAGCGCTTTGAAGGCCAGATTGGGCTGGATGAGGGCATGTGTCCCCACCACCAGATCAATCGAGCCATCGGCCAGCCCACGATAGATCGATTCGCGTTCGCTGTTCGTCAGCGCACTCGTCAGCAGGGCAATGACAGGCTTTTGCTCGCCCGGCCAGTTCTCGAAGATGCGCTCAAAACTGCGATAGTGCTGCTCGGCTAAGATGCTGGTTGGGGCCATGAGCGCGGCCTGTTTGCCGTTGGCAAGAGCCATTGCCATCGCAGTGATGGCAACCGCTGTCTTTCCGGAGCCAACATCGCCCTGGATCAGGCGGTTCATCGGCAGCGGCTTGGCGATATCACGCCGAATATCATCAATGGCGCGATTCTGTGCGCCTGTCAGGGCATAGGGAAAGACAGTGCGCGTGAAGTTTTCGAGGAATTCATCATCCACCGTGAGCGAATGCCCCGGCAGCGACTGCCAATCGCGGCGGTTCCGCAAAATCGCCAACTGCATCACAATCAGTTGATCGAACAGGTAGCGGCGGCGGGCATGTTCCAGATGATCGTAGCCCTCCGGGAAGTGAAGCTGACGAATCGCCCAGCCCATATCGGCCAGATCCGCCCGCTCACGAGTAGCATACGGGATGATTTCGGTCACATAATCTGACCAATCATCGACGGTGCGCTTCATGACGCGGCGCAGCGTGCGCTCCGGCACACCTTCGGACAGGCGGTAGACAGGTACGATGCCCATCGTGTGCAGATTTTCGGTGTCGAGTTCTTCCCAATCGGGATTGGTCATTTGCAGCATATTGCGGAAGACCGCCACTTTGCCGCTCACAACAATCGTCATGCCGCGCCGAAGCGAGCGGATGAGATAGTGCTGAGCGAAGAAGGTGATATCCAGCGATCCGCTGGCATCTTCCATCCGCATGAAGAAGTCTTTGCGCCCATTTTTGCCCACGCGCACATCGGTTGACGCGACCTTGCCGATGACGGTAGCAATCGTCTCCGGCTGAAGCTGCTTGATGTAGGCCAGACGGGTGTAATCGTCATAGCGGCGCGGGATATAGTGCAGCAGATCATTCACGCTATGGATGTTGAGAGCTTCGAGATTCTTTGCCAGCACGCCCCCCACGCCTTTGACCTTCATCACAGTGGCCTGAAGCGCCTGCTGCTTCTGGTGGGCTTCCTCCAACGTCAGCATCGGGCGGGGGCGGCGCGGCGGACGGGTGAGACGCGGTAACGGATGCACGTCATTCTCCCCCCGCATCGACGCGGGTCTATAATCCATCTCAGAGGTATCGCCAGTCCATTCTGGCGTGGTAATACCGGCCAGCTTCTCAGGGCCGATTCTGATCATTCGTCTATCGCGGGACTGGCGCGGCCCATCGCCCGCCGAGTCGCTGCGCGGCTTACGAAGTGGTCTGTCTTCACGCGGCGGGCGCGGCGGAGCCTCCGGCACAAAATGCGGGGGCAGCGGATTGAGTGGCCCAATCACATCCGGTGAGGGCGTAAAACGGGCTGTTTCACGGCGCGGCTTATCACGGCGCGGCCCTTTGTCGGGACGCTCAGTTGTCGGGCGCACACTGGGATTCTCAGAGGTCGCCCGCCGATCCAAGCGTTCAGGCCGTTCGCGGCGTATGGGCTGCGGACGGGCCGACTCCGTCGGGGCAGCAGGCGACTGGGCCTGCCGACTAGGTTTTTCACGCGGCGGCTTATCACGGCGCGGGCCTCTCTCGGCGCTGTCCTGCGGCCTGTTCGGGCCTGCCATATCGCTCTCGGAGGGCACAAAGCGTTCCGGACGCGGCGGGGCATCCTGTGGGGCATCTCCTCGCGGCGGCGCAAAACGATCAAGCCGCTGCTCCTGGCGCGGGGGGCGCGGCTCACGCGGTGGCCGTTGTTCACGCGGCGCTCCATCCGTAGGCGGCGTAAAGCGTTCCCGTTCCGTGCGCGGCGGGCGCGGCTCACGCGGTGCGTCCTCAGCAGGCGGCGTAAAGCGTTCCGGGCGCGGGGGCCGTTGTTCACGCGGTGCGCCCTCAACGGGCGGCGTAAAGCGTTCCGGGCGCGGCTCACGCGGGGGCCGCTGTTCACGCCGCTCAGGACGCGGCGGGCGCTCGGTATTTTGCGGCGGCGACGCATCAGACACGGTCATTTCAGCCTTAAGCTGTTCCAGGCGCGGTTGATAGCGCGGCGGAATTGGGGCGCGTCCCGTGATGCGATCCAGCATATAATTGATCTGCTTGATGCGGGCAATCTTTTGATCCAGATGCCCGTAGTGCTTCATCAAATCGACCAATTCTTCGACGAGCAGCACATGTTCAGGACGGCGTGCATGGGGCAGGGCCTGACGCTTCCAGTTCTCACTAAAGGCCCCCAACCCGCCCACGACGGCGTTATTCTGGCCGTCCTGATCGCGCTCCAGCTTCAAAATCTTAACGAGTGTTTCTAAGGGTGATGGCATACGATGAGATCACTCAATGGGCTGATTCTGGGGTGTTATTGTTTGGATTCTTGCTGCTGCTGACGAAAATATTTTCTGTTCTGCGTCTATTATACGGCAAAATTGACCAGGGACGTAGGGATATGTTGTACGAGGGAGCGTGCGTGTTTCAAAAAATATTTGATCGAAACGCGATTCGCTTTATGATGTGCATAGAGCGATGACGACACAAGGCACTCACGATGACCCTTGAACATGTGGCGCAGCACGTCCAGCAGGCCCAGGACAAACTCCAGAATCAGGATTATACGGGCGCGATCTCAAGCTTTAGCGCCGCTCTCCATCTCGAACCGCAAAACGTCGATCTCTACCGCGCACGCGGCTGGGTGTATTACATGCGGCGGGCGCTGGCTGAGGCGCTGGCTGATTTTTCGCAGGCGCTGGTGCTGCAACCGGAGAATGCCGCCATCTACACTGAGCGCGGCATGGCCCATCTGCGGGCCGGCGATCCCGAAGCGGCGATGTATGATTTCAATGAGGCGCTGCGGATCGACCCCGGCAACGGCCAGGCGTATCAGCAGCGCGGCACGCTCTATGCTGCCCAGGGCGATCTGCCGGGGGCGATTGCCGATTACAGTGCCGCGATTGATCTGCAACCCGATCATGCTGCTCTGTATCACACCCGCGCCACGCTGCGCTATCACGTCAAGGATTATGAAGGTGTTGTGGCCGACTGCACCTCAGCCTTAGAACGCGGCTTGATGAGTCCGGCGCTGTATGCGGCACGAGGCAGCGCCTATGCCCAACTGGGCGAAGATGAGAAAGCGATCCTGGATTATACGCAGGCCGTAACGCTTGATCTGCGCGATTCGAGCACGTATTACAGTCGTGGCGCGGTGCATCTGCGGCGCGGCGATTTTGAGGCGGCGCTAAACGATTTCAGTCGGGCGATCAAATTTCGCCCCGACGAGTGGAATGCTTATTATGCGCGGGGCAAGGTGGCGCAGCGGTTGGGCGATTACAAAATGGCCCGTGATGATTTTAAGGCCGTGATCGCCCGCTTTCCTGAGCATCCCGACGCGGCCTACCATCTCGGCCATGCCTATCTGTCTCTCAAGCGGGCGGATCGGGCGATTGAGGCGCTGACCCAGGCCCTCGAACGCAAGCCCACCGCGCAGGTGTGGGGGCGGCGCGGCGATGCCTTCATGCTGGCCGAGCGTTATGCTGAGGCCGCCGCTGATTATCAGCAGGCCGCCTCCCATGATCCCGTTGCGATTGAGTGGCGCTGGCGGG
>DAOTUR010000291.1:0-6321 GCA_034436915.1 Anaerolineae bacterium | reverse complement strand
AAATGTATTTTGGCGTAGGGACAGGGCCTGCCCTGTCCATTTTCACGCGATGAACGGACAGGGCAGGCCCTGTCCCTACACGAATCATGCATAACATTTTGCATTATCAAACGGCTTCTAAGATGCAATCGCCCTGACGGCTTTAGCCTCCGACAACGCGGCGAGCACTGTCCTTAAAAGATGGATTGTCTTAAGTTGGTGCCTATGGGACAAGGCGGGCCATGTCCCATAGGCGGACAAGGCGGGCCATGTCCCTACTTGACCACTCCTCTCCCCTAAGCAGCGAGGCGGGGTGCGGGACAAAAAGCCCCTCTCCCACGCAGTGGGAGAGGGGCTGGGGTGAGGGTAAAGAGCAAAACAAACACGCTCTATTGAATCACCTCCAGGCTGACGGTGTTTTGCAGATCCGTCGCCAGGCGCGTGAGATTGTTGGACACGGATTCAACCGTGCGTGTGCTGGCGAGGCTCTGCGCGGTCAGCTTTTCAATCCGCTCAATGCTGATGGCGACCTCTTCCATGCCGTTTGACTGCTGCTGAATCACCTGATAAATCTCTTTGACCGACGCCTGTGAACTCTCGACGCTGGTCGAGAGGCTCTGCAAGACCTCACGGGCCTCGTGAATGCGATTCATGCCTTCGTGGACGTTGAGGACGCCCTGTTCTGTCGCCCGCACCGTCTCCTTCATCGCCTGCTGAATCTCCATCAGGATGGCCCGCACCTGCCCCGCCGATTTTGTGGACTGCTGCGACAGCGTGCGAACTTCATCCGCGACGACGGCAAAGCCGCGCCCATGTGTGCCAGCACGGGCCGCCTCAATCGAGGCATTGAGGGCCAGCAGATTGGATTGGGTGGCAATCTCGCTCACAGAGGTAATGATTTCATCGATGCGGCGCGTCAGGCGGGCGAGGCGGGCAATCGTTACGCCAATCGCCTCGACCTGGGTGCGAATGCTGTCCATGCTCAGGATGGTTTGATCCATAACCTGTTTGCCCGTGTGCGCCCCATTTACCATCTGTTCGGCCAATTGGGTGACGCTGCGGGCCTTCTGGATGACGCGCTCGGCCATTGCGAGAAAATCTTCCAGCATCGCGTTGGCGGATTTGATCACGGCGACCTGTTCCTGTGCGCCGCTGGACTGCTGTGATGCGACTGAATTCATGGCATAGGTGGCGCGGACAAGCCCATCCACCGTGACGCTCATCTGCGTCTGCTGCATCCCCAGATCAGTTGTGAGCGGGATATACGAGGGCATGGCAGGCCTGGAGGCGATCAACGAGAGAGGAAGCGGTGTCTCGCGCAGCCACAGATAACCGCCGAGCACCCCATACAGCACTGCCGCTGCAATCAACAGGGGATGGAGGATGATGGCATAGAGCACCAGCATCACCCCGGCGGTTGCCAGCGCAAACATGCCCACAGGATTCGACATCTGCTCCAGGCGGTTTTGCACACGTTTTATCATCTCAGGTGGCTGTCTTTCTCAAAATGTCTCTCTGCCTCCATCATAAACTGCTTAGGCGTCTCAGACACATGTTCAATCGTTCGAGTTTGGTTTGAAACGTTGAGAAATATCTTCTCAAGCATAATGCAATCGTCCTGATTGACCATGATTTCGTCGTTCGTTTTTATCGCATCCCTCGCTATACTCAGGCGCGACTGTCTTTGATGATGATTGGCTCTGATGATCTCTTTTCAATCGTGTATGCCTCCTTCTTCTCCTACACTCTCTCATGACACTCATGAGGAGCAGACCCACGATGCCCGCCGCTAGACGTGTGCGCGGCGCAATCCTCGCCGTTGTGCTGCTGGCGATAGGCGTGCGGCTGGCCTTTCTGCTGGTATTCCCGTCGCTGTTTCGCTTTGAGGCGACGGGCGACGTTCACGGTTCAACCGCCTACGATATCTATGCTGTCAATTTGCTACAGACGGGCATCTATGGTCGCACGCCGGGTGTGTCCGATTCTGTGCTGCCGCCGCTCTACAGCGCCACGCTTGCAGGCGTGTACGGCCTGTTCGGGCGCAGCGGCCTGAGCGTCGGGCTGTATCATACGGTGCTCGATGTGCTGTCGATTTTGATGGTCATCGAGATTGGGCGGCGGCTGTTTAAGGCGCGTCCGTCTGCCATCTGGGGCGGCATTGGCGCGGGCGTGTTCTATGCGCTTTATCCCTACCTCGCCTTCCAGAATCTCACGCTCAATGACACCGCCCTGTTTATGACGCTGCTGCACGCCTTTGTCCTCATGTTGATTGTGCTGCGCGATCAACCCTGGACGGATGTGTATACGCTGGGGGCGGCGGCGCTGTGCGGCTTGATCCTGGGATTGGCGACCCTGACCAAAGCGCTCTTGATCCCGCTGGCGCTGCTGGCGCTGCTGTGGTTCTGGCTGCGCTGGCCGCTCTACACCGTCATCTTGCGCCTGGGCATTGTGGCGCTGGTGAGTATCGGCGTGGTGCTGCCCTGGATCGGGCGGGCCTATGCGATTTATGGGCAGTTCGTCGCGGTAAGCCTGAACAGCGGCGAAAATCTGTATCAGGGCGCGAACGATATGACGCTGCCTTTATTGCAGGCGGGCTATGACGTGCAGTGGTCGTCCGCGCCGCCCGCGGGTGACGCCATCCGTGAGCCATTTGCCCGCAATGCCTTCCTGATGCAGACGGGTCTGGACTGGTTGAAGACCCATCCGCAAATGCTGCCTGATCTGCTGCTCACCAAATTTCTGGTGCATTGGAGCATCGATATTGCCCCGCGCCTGAATCCGCACCCCGGCGAAGAGTTTGCGTTGGATGAGGCGGGCCATCTCGTCGTGCAGACGAGTGATAAGACCAAGCAGGATATCAACGTGATTGCGACCTACAACAGCAGCGCGGTTGAGACCATCTTCCGCCCGATCCACATGCTGTATTTTGGCGGGCTGCTGCTGCTGGCCCTGGTGGGCATGATCCTCTCGTATCGCCAGTGGCGCGAGGTATCGCTGCTGTGGACGGTGCAAATCAGCATGATGCTCAATTACATGGCCTTCCATCCCTCGACGCGCTATCGTGTGCCGAGCGATCCGCTGTTGTTCCTGTTTTCCGCCTATACGCTGGTGTGGGCCTTCACGCGCTGGCGTCAGCGCCACGATCCGCGTCCCTTCCCGCGCACGGCCACCGTCTTTGTGCCGACGCCTAAACCCCCTCACTCCTTGGAGTTTTAATGCCGAAGATCATCAAGCGCGAAACGCTGATTGATACGCCCTGGGTCAAATTTCTCTCGAAGACGACAGACGCCGATCCCAATGCTTACTATGTCGTGGAGCCGCCCGATTATGTGGCGATGATCGCCTTCACCCGCACGGGGGAGATCATTCTTGTGGAGCAGTTTCGGCCTGCGGTGGAGGAGATGGTGCTTGAGATGCCTGCGGGGACGATTGAAGCCGGAGAGGAGTCTGCCGCCTGTGCTCTGCGTGAACTCTTGGAAGAGACGGGCTACCGCGCTGACAACATCGAGACACTGGGCTGGCTGTATCCTGATGTGGGCCGCCTGACCAATCGCATCTGGGGCTTCGTCATCCGCGATGCGGTGCTCGATCCGACTTATACGCCGGAGACCGAGATTAGCACGCGCCTGATGTTCCGCGCTGACTTTACCGCGCTGGTCGGATCAGGAGACTTTAAGCAGGCGCTGCACATCGCGTTCTGGGGGATGCTGCTGGCACGCGAGGCATAATCTGGGTGTGGGATTTTGGGGTTTGTGTCGTGATCCGTAAAATCGTGTTGGTGTAGGGGCGACCCATGGGTCGCCCGAAAAACCGTCTTGCGGGCGCAATGCATCGCGCCCCTACGATAAGGCGCTCAATCCTCTAATATTTCCGCACGATGCTACGATACGAGGCGGGCTGGCGTGTCTGCATGAATTGATAATCTTCGCGGTGCTTCCGCATATCGTCCAGATTGATCTTGGCGATGGCATAGCCTTCCAGCGGAGCGCCTGTGTCTGGGTCAGTATGATCGGCAAGCGAGGCAAAAATCTCGCCGCGAGGCCCGATAATCATGCTCTCGCCGCCGAAGGAGAGCGTCACATCATCCCCCACGCGGTTTGCACCGACGACGAAGGTTGAGTTTTCATAGGCACGAGCGCGGAGATAAGTCTTCCACTCATCAATTTCGCTCGTCTCCCAACTGGCGAGGCAGCACAGCAGATCCGCCCCTTCCAGTGACAGGCTGCGGGCGACTTCGGGGTAGGCGAGATCATAGCCGATCATCAGGCCAATGTTGCCAATTTCGGTCTCGGCAACCGGCAGGCGGAAGCCTTCGCGGAAGGCCATGCGCTCTTCCCCACGCAGATGCACCTTGTTATACGCCTCGATCAATTCGCCATCCGGCCCCACGAGAATCGCCGTGTTATACAGCACGCTCTCGACCTTTTCCTTTGTCACCATGCCGAAGGCCACATAGATGCCGTAATCGTTGGCCCGCTGCGCGATCAGGTTGATGGTTGGGCCGGGGACGCGCTGAGCAAACTCGGTGAAGCGCACGCCCAATTCGGTGCCAGTGGTGATGAGTTCGGGGAAGACGATCAAATCGACGCGCTGCTTGGAAGCGATGGCGGCAATCATCTCGGACATTTTGACGAGGTTGTCTTCTGGCTCGCCCATCTTCGGCTGCATTTGCACAACGGCAATACTAATTTCACGCATAGGTGTCCCTTTGACATGCAAATGAAAGTCCGCCTGAGGGACGGGCTTTTCGGTGGCTGAACCGCTTTATTTTACGTTAAAAAGCCATCATTTACGAGAGACAACAATCGCAAATATGTTCTATACAGTCGTGCGTTCTTTGAAGGGTATATCCTTATTCCTTATACAGTACAGTCACACAGACGAAGAAATATTTAGATTTGACCGTTGTCTTCACAGCCGCTTCAGATGAAGCTCTGATCTCGTTCGCGCAGCCATGCCAATACCATCAGGCATTTGCTGGCACGTAAAACCAGGAATAAGGCTGTTTGTCATCAGAACACGTCACTTGAGTGCATCAGTCAATGCAGGCTATTGAAGACGATGTTAATAAATATCGCTGTGCTGCAAAATATTTGCAAAACCGTGATGCTCAGGCGTCTAAAAGCGGAGGATGTGTACAATACGTGCCTGATAGGGTTTATGGCTTATCCGACCAATTTGCGGCGTTCTTCCAACCAGTGCAGCGCCTCCCCCACCTGAAAAAAGATGTGTACCAACTTGTGGGCTTCCGTTGGTAGCTGCCTGATCAGGCCCTGGACGATCACCACGCTGATGGCGTTGTCATCCAGGAGAATGGCGGTTGAGAGTCGCAGATCGCGGGGGACTTCTCGGTTCACGTTGATAATGCGCTGTGCGGCATAGGGTGTCGGCCAGAGTCCCTCAACATGATACAGCGTTCTCACATGCTCATCGGTGTGGCGGGCTTGCCGTGCGATAGCCATAACAGTCTCATACCATGCATCGACGCTGGCATTGTTCACAGTAAACACGCGAAATTCATGAATTCCATCGGCGCGTCGGCGGTAGGCAAGCCCGCCAACTTCATAATCAAGGCGTTCAGTTGTCATATTAGATCAAACCTATAACTCACTTCTTCTTGTATGTCATGCGAAAATTGTTGGTTAACTATTATAGGATTGTAAATATTGTAACAAGATTATCACACTTTTGTCCAGAGACGAGGAGATTCTCATGATTCATACGGAAGATGTACCAAGTCCCAATGCAGTCGATACCATTGCTTGCTGTTGAGGAGATATGGCTTTGGTCAACAGCCCATATTACTTGGGGAGTATATTTATTCTATACGAAATTTTATTTTTGTAACAGGAGACAATGTAGAAGTTCCTTATGCATAATTCGTGTAGGGACAGGGCCTACCCTGTCCATTTTCACGCGATGAACGGACAGGGCAGGCCCTGTCCCTACACCAAAATACATTTTTTTGTAACGAATGGCATTATCAAACGGCTTCTAAGGGGGAGGGAACGGCGTCAAAACGAAATGAGGACACAGTTTTTCAGATTTTAAAGACATAGCCGATGGCTTTAGCCGTCGGCGTCCGCTGAGAATGGCTTAGCTTAATGCCTATGTGGCGTGCCATGCCCAAAAACGAATATTTTGTCTTAGAAGCCGTTTGATAATGGAATTTGTAATCTCAAAACAGGGTCATCATGCTGTTTTTGAGCCATCGTCTTGATCATAACGCCCTGTTTGGTCTTTTGTAGGGGCACGATGCATCGTGCCCCTACGGAAAACGCTCTCCAAAACATGCGTTTAATACGGTAAATCCATTACGTTCCGCATTATAAAACGGCTTCT
>DAOTUR010000290.1:0-18307 GCA_034436915.1 Anaerolineae bacterium | reverse complement strand
AAATGTATTTTGGCGTAGGGACAGGGCCTGCCCTGTCCATTTTCACGCGATGAACGGACAGGGCAGGCCCTGTCCCTACACGAATCATGCATAACATTTTGCATTATCAAACGGTCTCTAAGATATCGCCTCTCGCACACTCTGTGCCATGCGCCGCGCACGCTCCGGCGCATCGCCAATATGCGTTTCCGCCGTCAGCAGCGCCGGAATATCCGCTGACGGGATCAAGGCGATGACATGAGGGTCAGCTTGCAGCAGCGCCATCAGCGGATTGGGCTGATCCTGGCGCAGTGCCTCCCATGACGTCAGGCTGTGCTGACGGATGATTTCGTGCAGTTCCTGGCGATTGCCGCCACGCCGTGCCGCTTCCATCAGCAAACGCTCGGTAGCGGCGAAAATGCCATATGTCCGCAGCGTGCGCTGGATGCTGTTGGCATCGATTCGCATCCCGGCAATGAGGCGTGTCAGCCGCGTGACGATTTCATCCGCCGTCAGGAAGGCTTCGGGCAGCACCACGCGCCGATTGGCCGAGTCATCCAGTGTGCGTTCCAGCAGATGATGGGCGGCATTGTCCCAGGCCACACGCGGCAGCCCGGCCAGATACCGCGCCAGACTGTCGATGTTCTCGGAATGAATCGGGTTGCGCTTGAAGGGCATGGCGGAGGAGCCAATCTGCCGCGTGCCAAACGGCTCATGCCACTCGCCAATGACGGGCGATTGCAAAAGACGCAGATCAAAGGCGAATTTGTAGGCTGTCGCGCCGAAGCCTGCCAGCACCGATAGGATGTCATAGTCCTGGCGGCGCGGATAAGTTTGATGCGTGACCTCAAATGCGGTCAGGCCAAAGGCACTCAGGATTTGCGCTTCAAGATCACGCGGCGTCATGCCTGTCCCATGCAGCAGTTCGGTATAGGAGGCCGATGTGCCGACAGCGCCCTTAAAGCCTTTGCCGCGCAGCGCGGCACGAACACGTTTCAATGCCTCGTAATCTGCCAGAAAATCCTGCGCCGTAAACGCCAGTCGATAGCCGACAGTGGTCGGCTCGGCAGGCTGGAGATGCGTAAAGGCCATACATACCGTGTCTGCCTCAGCCTCGATGCGTCCTGCCAGTTGATGCAGCAGGGCAGCGATCTTCGGGATCAACACATCCAGCGCCTCGCGCAGGCACAGCGCCTCGGCATTGTCTTCGATATCCATGCTGGTTGCGCCTAGATGAATGATGCCGCCGCCGATGGAACACTGCTCGGCATAGGTGTAGACCTCGGCCATGAGATCATGATGCAGCTCGGCTTCGTGGGCATGGGCGCGGTCAATATCAATCTCATCCTGATGAGCGCGGAGATCGGCCACCTGCTCGGCTGTGACGAGACCGATGCTTTGCTGTGCATCCGCCAGCGCGACCCACAAGCGCCGCCACAGCCGCCGCTTGTGGGTTTGCGACCAGAGGCGGCGCATCTCGTCTGAGCCGTAGCGCCAGGTGAACGGACTCAAAAAGGTATCGTGTGTATAGGATTCCATGCAAATATCGTCCTTGACGCAGGCACAGCGCTCTGTGCCTGCTGGAGTCGTGTGAGGAGACAGATGGATAAGAAGAGCGTGACTCAGGGCTTGGCTTCAACACCCATCTGCAAAAACTTGAAGGCGTCTTTCTGCTGCTGAATCAGAATCAGGGGTTTGTCGATGGCATCCCCATTCTCATTGAAGGTGTACTGCCCGGTGACGCCGGGAAAATTCACCATCTGGTGAAGCTGGGCCGCCACTGCTGAGGGCGACGTACCATTGGCCCGCCTGATTGCCTCAGCAAACAGATTGACTGCATCATAACCCTGCGCCGCCCAGGTATCCGGCGCATCGTTGTAGCGCTGATGATAGCGCTGGATGAAATTTTGCAGTGCGGCGTCGGGATTGTCGGGGTGAAAATATGACGCGACCACCGTCTTGAGCGACGATTCACGCGCAATCTTCCACAGGTCATCGGTATTCAGCCCGTCGCTGCCGATGATGGGCTGTTTAATCTGTTTGCGGCGGGCGTCCCGTATGAACTGCGCGGCCTCTGGATTGAATCCGGCGATGAAGATGGCATCAAAATCGCCCGATGTGCCGGATGACCACTCATTGATGATCGGCTCGAAATTGCGGATGCTGCGATACGGGCGGCGATCCACAATGGTGATGCCCAGCGTCGTGGCCTCATTCTCAAACACGTTCGAGAGCTGGCGACCATACGACCCGGCCTCATACAGAATCACGATGCGGCGGTAATTCTGGTTGTCAGCAAAGATTGCCAACTGGCGGCCTGCTTCCGAATCGCTGATGACGTTGCGGAAAATATAATGATAGTCGTTGCGCGTGAGATCGGGGCTGGTGGCACTCGGTGACATCATCGGCAGACCATTGAACTCGTATAATGGGGCCACCGCAATCGCCTTGTCCGAATAGCCATGCCCAATGACAGCCGTCATGGTCGGGTCTTCCGCCAGTTCCTGAGCGATCAGGCGGCTCTCCTTCAGCGACAATTGATCGTCGCGTGATACCAGTTCAATCGGACGGCCTAAAACCCCGCCGCTGGCATTGATCTCATCGACAGCCATCTGCACGCCCGCCGGGAGTTTGTCTTCAGCGGCGGTCAGCGGCCAGACGAAGCCTATCCGAATGGGCGTCGCGGTGGTGGCGGCTTTCGCATCCGCCTCACGCTGCTCCAGCGGACTGCGTTCGCTGCACGCGCTCAAGACAATGACAAGACTGATCAGCCACAAGAGCCGAAATCGGGACATCAAAAGGGCTTTCCTCTCATTAGGCCAACTGCCGCCGCGCCAGATCTGCAAACAGACCCGTCTCACGAATAAGATCGGCATATTTTCCCTGTTGGACGATTCGCCCTTTGTCCATGACGAAGATGCGATCCGCGTTGATAATCGTGCTCAAACGGTGGGCAATCACGACGCGAGTGGCATCGAGATTTTCAAGGCTGCTGCTGACGGCGGCCTGAGTCTGGTTGTCCAGGGCACTGGTTGCCTCATCGAAGAAGAGAATACGCGGCTTCCGCGCAATCGCTCGTGCGATGAGAAGCCGCTGGCGCTGGCCGCCGCTGAGGGTACTGCCGCCTTCGCTGACGAGGGTATGCATTCCCATCGGCATGTGCTCGATATCGGCTTTGAGGCCGGCCACATCTGCCGCAGCCCAGGCGTCTTCCAGCGTGAGGTTGGCAACGCCAATGATATTCGAGAAAATATCGCCCGTCATCACCTGACCATTTTGCAGCACCACGCCTAACTGCTGGCGCACCGCTGTGATATCGAGATTGTTCAAATCCTGCCCATCGAAGTACAGCGCTCCGGCTTCGGGCTGCTCAAAGCCGAGCAGCAGACGCAGCAGGGTGCTCTTGCCGCTGCCGCTTGGCCCGACGATGGCGACAAATTCGCCCGGCTGAATTTGAAACGAGACATCATGCAAAATCTGCGGGCCGTCCGCAATATAGCGGAATGACACGCGGCTGACTTCGATCTCGCCCGTGAGTGTGCCGGGATGGGCCTTTGTCGCATCGACCTCCGGGCTGGCGGTGGTGATCGGTTTCAGGCGTTCATAACTTGGGATGACTTCAAACAGCGCAATGAGAGCGCTGCTGAGGGCCAGCGCTGCCAGCAAAAACTGCGTGAAGGCGGCGAAGAAGGCCAGGAATGTCCCCGTCGTCATGACGTGCTCCTGCACCGCAAAGGCGAACAGGAGCATGGCGGCCAGAATCGGGAAGATGCTGTTAAAGACCGTGAGGCGGTTGTTGATCAGCCCAGCCTGAAATGACAACTGGCGCTGAAACGCGAAGCGCCGCGCCCATTCCGTAAAGGCCCGATCCTCAACCCCTGCGGCGCGAAATTTGGTAATCCCGTTCAGGAATTGGAAGACCATGCCCCCGATCTGGCCTTCAACATCGGCCAGCGTGCGCTGCTGGAGCAGGCGACGATACCCGGCCAGCACCGACACCGCAAAGGCAGCGGCCACTGTGATCATGACGATAACGGCCAGCGGTGGGCTGAAGTAAAAGAGCAGGACGACATTGAAGATCGAGAAGACGCCCACCAGCACGGCATTGACCACTGTGCCGGACAAGCGCCGACGGATGTAACCGATGCCAAGCGCTCGCGTACTCAGATCGCCCGCCGTATAGGTGCGAAAGAAGGGCGGCGGCAGATGCAGCAGACGATCCCACAGGGCGGCTTGCAGTGACGCCTCCACGCGCATCTCAACCCGCAGGACAGCCGTATTTTGCACAATCAGGAACATGGCACTACTGAACCCCAGCACAATCAGCAGCAGACACAATTGCAGCAGAAGCGATTGATTGGCCGAGGGGATAATCGTATCGAAGATGCGGCTGACGACCAGCGGCACACCCAGACTCGTCAGGCCCA
Organism: Anaerolineae bacterium; assembly: GCA_034436915.1. GTDB lineage: Bacteria > Chloroflexota > Anaerolineae > Aggregatilineales > Phototrophicaceae > JALHOR01. The sequence goes on along the minus strand of DAOTUR010000290.1, from coordinate 13,901 downwards.
CCAGTAGCCCCATCAGGCCAATCGTAAGGAGATCGGCCCGCGTCCCGCGCAGCCCAAAGCGCAGCAAATCCCAGGCCGAGAGCGGTTGATAGGGCAGGGTGCGATAGAATTGATACGCTTGATCGCCGATCTGCGCCGCCAGGGGCTTATCAATCGTGGGTCGCGCACGCACCACCGGATCATGCATGGTGTAGACGGTGCGTCCGGGGATAAGGGTTACGGGCCGCTGGTCATCGCGCATGAAACCGATCATGACGCCGTTATCGTTCTGCCACCATTTGCCCCGCAGCGTGACGCGGCGCATCCGCAGGCCCGCCGCCCGCACAATCGAATCGAGGGTTTGCGGCTCATTCCGACCATCAATCGGATCGGGCCGCATGTCGACGCGCACCCCCAGGGCGGCCCCTGCAATACGGCAGGCCGTAATCAGCGGTGACAAATCCTCATCGTAGGAGCGAAAGAAATCCCCTTGCGATTTATCCAGGACGCTGGAAATATCTTGCAGCGCCGTGTCAAAGCGCTGCGTATCCTGCGATTGACGGCGGCGCAGGCGTTCAGCATCGATCTCGTCACGAACATCGACGTTCCACAGGACGCCATGCAGCACAATCTGGTGAAACTGCTGCATATTGGCCCAGGTGAATCCCTGTTTCATAAACGTGGGACTCGTCACTACCTGGACATGGCTGTCACGATGGGCGCGAATCCATGTCTTGTCGCACACGGGAATCCACTCGCCGCCCGTCATGAGGGGCAGGTCTTCGCGGTTCATGAATTGGATGACCCCGGTGAGCGTGTGAACCCACATCACATCGCGCTTGGGACGGGCCACATCTTCACTGCTGAGAAGAATGTCGCTGCCTTCCTCCAGCGGGATCATCTGGCGCTTGGTCGTCTCCTGCTGAATGCTCTGCGAGAAGTTGCGAATCCAGCCATCCAGCAGCTTGACAGCATGTTGCAGCAGGATCGGACTTTTGAGCGTCTCCTCGAATTTGGAGCGCTGGATATGACTCACACTCGTGTTGTGTGTCCCCACCGCCACCAGCTTGAGTTTGCCCTCAAACAGACTAAGATCCAGGCCAAACAGCGCCTGACCTTCCTTGACGCGGAAGAGATGCAGGCGCTGACTGAGAATCTGGTCAGCACTCGTTCGCACCACGAAGACATCGACCATGCCCTTGTGAACCAGCCACATAGCATTGGGATCGTCCATCGAAATGGGCGCGTTGCTGCCAATCTCGACGGGGCTTGCTCCAAAGATCGAGAGCAAGACCTCCTGGCCGAGTTTGAACATGCCGCTGATGTTGGTATCCGGTCCCTGCGTCGTCATACGGCCTCGTGCGGCTGTGGCTGTTTAAAAGAGATATTCGAGGACACTGGTCGACTGCATCTCGGCCATTTCCGAGCGGATGAGTTCGGCATACAGGCCATTTTTCAATTTCAGGAAATCGTGTGTGCCACGCTCTATCACCTGACCGCGATCCAGCACAATGATCTCATCACAATCGCGGATTGTACTGAGGCGGTGAGCCACAATCAAGCAGGTGCAGCCGCGCCGCCGCAGATGATCGTCGATGGTCTTCTCCGTCAGCGCATCCAGGGCACTGGTGGCCTCATCCAGGATGAGGATCGACGGATTGTTAATGAGCGCCCGCGCAATCTCCAGGCGCTGAAGCTGCCCGCCGCTAAAATTGCGTCCACCTTCATCGAGCATATGGGCGTATCCGTTGGGGCGTTCGACCAGATCATTATGGATGACGGCATCTTTGGCCGCTTGAATGATCTGATTTTCGGGAATCGTCTTGTCCCACAGCGTCAGATTCTCCGTGACTGTGCCTTGAAAGACGAAGATATCCTGATCGACCATCGCCAGTGAATTGGTCATGATCGGACGGGGGATGGCCTCACGGGGTTTCCCATCGAAGAGAATCTCCCCCGACCAGGGCTGATACAACCCGGCCACCAGCTTGGCGATAGTCGATTTGCCGCTGCCGCTGCCGCCGACCAGGGCCACCCGCGATCCAGCCTCAATGCTGAGATCGAAATTCTCGATCAGCGCGGGAGACAGATGATTATAGCCAAAGGTGAGATTGCGAATGTCCAGTTTACCCGACAGCTTCACGCGCTCTGGGATGTCCGTCGGCGCAGGCTGCGTAAAGCGCGGGTCGATATCATAGCGCAGCACATCATCCAGGCGGTTCATATCGCCGCTCACCTCCTGGATGCGCCCGCCCAGATTTACGATCTCGTTAAACGGGGTGATGAAACTCAGCATCAGCGTCTGGAAGGCGATCAATTCGCCGATGCTGAGTTCGCCGCGTATCACGCGCAGGCTGCCGAAATAGAGGATGGTGGTGGTATTGAGCGCAGTCAGGATATATGGGACAACCGCGAGAACCTGCGACACAATGCGAAACTGCTGTTCCGCCAGCAGCGTCTTGGTGTGATAGCCCGCAACTTTGGCGAACAAATCGGCCTCAGAACCCGTCGCCTTGATGCTCTCGATGGTCTGCAAGCCGTTCATGGCTGTGCCGATCATCTTGCCGTTTTCCTGCAAATAGCGCTGGTTGGCATCATTGCGCTGGCGCGAGATGAGCCGCAGCACGAAGATATTCACTACCGCAATCGTGATGCCGATCAGGGTGAGCTGCACATCATAGGCGAAGAGCAGGGCGGCATAAAACGCCACCAACACCAGATTTAACACCGCTGTCGCCAGTTCGCCCGACAGCAAATAGGCCACGCGATCATTGATCAGCACGCGGGAGCTGATCTCACCGCCGAAGCGCTGCATGAAAAATTCAATCGGCAGCCGCAGCACATGCCACATGAATATGCTCGATGTGGACAGGGCCAGCTTGGTCTCCAGGCGCAGCAGATAGAACTGCTGCAAGCCCATCAGGAACGCCCGAATTAAGGCCGTAAACCCCATCGCCAGAATCAGGCCAAGTAGCCAGTCCTGGCCGTTGACGAGGATGCGATCCACAAAAATCTGCGTGAAGGCCGGGACGAGCACGCCAGGGATAATCAGCGCCAGACTGACCATGATGACATAGACCATTGCGACCCGCGATGCCGACAGGCGCGACCAGAGCGCCTTGACTAGGCTGGGCTTACTGCCCGCCCGCTGGAAGGCGGTATCCGGCTCAAAGGTGAGGACAACGCCCGTAAAACTCTTGTCGAATTCATCGGCGGGAATGATGCGGGGGCCGATGGCCGGATCGTTGACGTAGACCTGATCCTTCTTAAAGCCTTCAACGACGAGGAAATGATTGAAGTTCCAGAAGACGATGAGAGGCAGTCGCATCGTCGGTAATTCCCCGATTTCCTTGCGGAAGCCACGTGCTTGCAGCCCATATTGACGCCCCACCTGTACGATATTGCTGGCTTTGACGCCATCGCGTGATACCCCGCACGCGGCCCGCAGTTCTTCCAGCGGCACATAGCGACCATAATAGCCCAGGATCATGCCCAGGGAGGCCGCGCCACATTCCACCGCCTCCATCTGGAGGACGGTTGGGGTGCGGTGACGCGAGGTCGGCTTGAACGTGAGAGTTGTGTCACGCGCTTCAGTCGTCATAAGACCTTATGAACCTCGCGGCGAAAAGATCAGGTTGATAGGCGGCTCATTGCTGAGCATGATCGTCGCATGAGCCAGCGTGCCACTGCGAATTTCAACCTCTGGCCCTTTGGGAGTCGTCCATTTATAGCCTGTGGTCGTGGTGCGGCTTGGAATAAACTGGACTTTAATTTCAATCGGGGCGTTATCGGTCAAACTCAGAAAATAGGTTGTTAGCTCTTCATTTTCCAGCAGACGCGTGATGCTCTCATGGCTCTTGGGGAACTCGCCGACGCTCACGACCCAGCCCTGCATCACGCCAAATTCTTCGGCGCTGATGGTGTCCGGACGGACTTGAACGCTCATGCCAGGGCGAACCTTTTTGCCATCGGAGGCGGGTAGATAGAAGACCGCGCCCAGTTCGACATCATCGCCGGTGGGTTCAAGCGTCACCATGCGCTGGCCCAGTTCAAGGCGTTCGTCTGCCGAGACCAGCGTTTCGATGACTCGCCCGCCATAGAGCGTGCGAACAGGAACAATCGCGCCGTTGCTGTCTTCAATACGGGCAATAATTTCGCCTGCTTCGACCACATCATCCACGTTGACGTACAAATCATTCAATTGGCCTGCCACCGCTGCCTTAATGGTGGTGATGCCCGTCCCGCCCTTAAGCAAAATGCCGCGCCCAGGGGTCGTGACCTGAATACTGCCCGTGAATCCCCAGACGATGAAGGCCGTAATCACAATACCCAAACCTAACAGGGCCACCCACGCACGCGGGGCCGTCACCTTCATCAGGGAGTCAAGTTGTTCGGGTGAGGAAAGTTGTTCTAGCGCTGAACGACGAAAGAGACGATTCTGCACAGTGCGCCCCAGGACAGGACATAAGTCCCTGTCATTGTAAAGAAGAATGACGCTGCCTGCCACCTGAAAACCATCATATTTCGATGGAACAGCAGCGATTGGACTGAATAAAGACGGAGAATCGAACAGACCTGCACGAATGCAGGTCTGTTTTTACAGGTTCGCTCTTAGTGCGTGACGGGTGGGTTGCCCGTTTCGGGGAGGCCAGCGCCACCAGAAACGTCATCGAGTTCGTCGTCGGACAGTTCGTCTTCGTTTTTCTCAGTGCTGTTGGGATCGGCGATCCAGCGCATTGTGACGCTCCTTGTATGAAAACAATCTATTGATCATAGTCTTCATCTCCCCGTGATTTCCAGGGGCTGAAGGCTATGATGCTGTACTTTACTTAGTGGCGGGGGGATTTCCGGTCACGGGCAAGCCGCCGCCGCCAGAGACGCCATCGAGTTCGTCGTCGGACAGTTCGTCTTCGTTTTTCTCAGTGTTGTTGGGATCGGCGATCCAGTTCATTGTGATGCTCCATTGTGTGTGACTGTTAAAACACTATAGCACAACTTCTCTCATCTCACCTTTATGAATGGGTGAGATTTATAAGATTTTACGAATCTTGCGAAATGTTCAGGCTCCGCAGGTCGAGAGGCTCACCTGATAAAGATTTTTCTGTTCACACGTCAGGGACGGGACATAACGGTTTGATCGCACCCACGTCAGCAAATCCGGCAGCGTGCGAACCTCCCAATGTTGAAGATTGCCGTCGGCATCCCCGGTGAACACAGTTTTGCTCTGGGCATCAAAGGCAACCGCCGAGATGAACGTCTTTGTATCAAAACGCTGAATTTCAGAACCGCTCTGGATGTCCCACAAGCGGATGGTGTTGTCCAGGCCGCCTGAAATCAGAAGGCGTGAGTTCGGGCTGAAGCGCACATTCAGCACATCGCCGGTATGACCGTAAAAACTGCGCGGCGGCTCCGTCTGATCGATCTGCCAGACGATGATACTGTCATCTTCTGCCGATGACACGACATAACGCCCATCAGGGCTGAAATCAACGCTGTAGACTGTACCGGTGTGACCTTTGTAGGCTTGCAGCCGCGTGCCGGATGCAAAATCAAACAGGTAGGTATCGCTCGAGATGCCGCCGCTGCCGCTCGTCAGGATGCGCGTCCCATCTAAACTGAATTTGACCGAACGAATGCGCGGATTCTGCTCGCCAATTTCGGCGGCTGTAGCCGTTGGGATGGTTCGCACCTCATCGGTCTGCCAGTTCCACAACTCCACATTGGCACTGTCTCCAACATAAGCGATCCACGCGCCATCAGGATGGATGGCGATGCCGGCGATGCGGAAGCCTATCGTCTTTTCCTTTTGCGAGGTTCCGTCAGAGAATTTCCAGACGGTGATATGGCCTTCATCGCCGCCGGCAACCGTGACCAGGAGATCGTTTGTCAGGCTCATATCCAGCGTCGTCAGCTTTGGCGGGGCCGTGATCGTGCGCTGCGCGACCAGATTATAATCAAGAACCTGCACCTGTCCGTTGAACGCGCCGCCGATGACGGTCATCGTGTCGCCGTCGCCGATGGGATAGATGCCACTGAGAGAGCTGTTGAATGGGAGATGACCAATCTGAGCGCCGCTGGCAAGATCCCAATAGCGCAGTGTTCCATCCGACGAGGCACTGACAAAGCGCGAATCGACTGTCGCCACGCCATAGACAACGCTGCCATGCCCTTTGAAAGTTTCCATAATCTCGCCGTTGGCAAGATTCCAGTGGATGACATTGTTGTCATACGAACTGGACAGCGCTTCCTGTCCGTCGGCTGTGACGGCGATATCCCACACAATATTGCCGTGTCCGACAAAATCGCGGCGCTTGGTAGGGGCGTCCTGGCCTTCTTTTTCCAGGTCAATCCAGCGCATGACCTGATCGTCATAGCCGACCAGGGCCGACTTGCCATCCGGCAGGAAGGCCACCGCCCGACCCGCGCCCGAATCGGCGTCGTACATCTGCAACAGCTTGCCCGTCTTAATATCCCACAGCATCAGCAGGCCCAGGCTGTCATCAATCGTCAGCACCGCCTGGCTGTCCGGGCGCACCGCAATCGCAAACAGGCTTGGCACAGTTGCGCCGCGTGCGGCGGTCTCATCGACATGGCCGCTGAAGCTGAGGGAAAGTTTACCTGTACGCCAATCCCAGACGCGGGCCAGCCCATCCGAGCAGGCCGCCACAAGAGACTGGCTGTCAGGCGAGAAGGCGATCTCCCACAGTGTGCCACTGGGCGTATCGATAAAGTCTTTAAACGCTGACCCATCCTCGGTGTTGTAAATGCGAATCTGGCCGCTGGAAAAGCCTGCCGCAGCATACGCGCCATCGGCGGTCAATGCGACAGAACGAATGACATCAGACGTATCCGGCGAGGGCCATGTCTGGAGGGCTATGCGGGTGTTCAAATCCATCAGCGTCAGGGCATTGTCCCGATTGACGAACAGGACACGTTCATGCTCGGCATCTGTTGCAATACGGGTCACATCGACAATGCCCTGATCCAGCACATAGCGCGTGCCGGGGAAGTAGGCCGCTTGCGCTAAGGCTCCCTGCGCCAACAGGGGCGGGTTGGCAATCGAGGTGTTTGCGACGAGCGACAGGGCGAGTGCCAATTCCGGGTTTTTATCGCGGTAGAGGATTTGTTGGGCATTGGACGCCAGCGCCAGACTGCGGGCCTGATCGCCGTTATAAACCGCTGTGACCTGGGCAGCGACGGCTGTCGCGGCATTATCAACGGCCACATGGCGCTGCTCATCCGCCTCCTGCCGCCGCTGCTCGGCAGACAGGGCTTGCAGGAAGGCGAAACCCGCCAGCAGCACGACGACAACGCCATACACCGCATACAACGTCAAAGCCCGCAGCCGCGCCGTTGCCGCCCGCTGGCTGGACTGAATATACTCGCGCTGCAACTCGGTGGGATTGGGTTGCTTATCGGCGCTCTGCTGCAACCACTGGGCTGCTGACCGCAGATCATTGCCGCGCAAGACCAGGGCGGCATCGCGCTCTTTATCATTCCATTCCACCGCCTTGATCAGCAGCCGTGTGTGCATCTTGAGATACGGCAGATCGGTATCGAGGGCGTCCGTCAGCGAGTGAAAGGCTTTGTCAAATTCGTCTGATTCGCGGAAGTAAATCCAGTTGTGGGACGAAATTTTGGGGTCAAGCGCTTTTTTATCCATATCTTCCACCAGATCACGGCGTAAGATCGGCACAAGGCGCTTGTTATGGCCGATGGCATGGGCAAGTTCCAGGCTACACACCTCAGAACGCACCGAATCGGGCGTGATGACATAAGCAAAGGCATCAGCCGCCTCAATGCCATCATAAATTTCTTGCAGCCATTCCGCTGTCAGAGGGATATTCTCCCAATCGACCCACAAATCTTTCCCACTCTTCTCAAGCGCCGCATGAAGCTCACGGACAAACGCCTGATCACGGCGAGAATACGAAATAAATAAATCGGTCATATACAGCGTCTCCCTCAATCCGTCTGCATGGGAGCAGGGTGTGGTGAGTCAGAATTGGGTGGTTATATAACAAAATATAATAGCACAGCCAGCGTGCTCATGTGACGAAATTCCAATACTGGATCATTTTAATCGCGGCCTGAGATCGACGCAACCAGAGATCAGCCTTCATCAAACTCTTAGCCCTGTGTTCATCCGTGTTAGGATGTGCTCTGCACAATCAACGTGATTGAAAGGGAGTGTATCGTTATGTCCATCTCTGTGCCTGTAAATGCCAAAGTGTTTGAAACACGATCCGTCTTTGCTCAGACAACACTTGAGAAGGTGTGGGCCTTTCATGCCAGCCCGCAGGCGCTCAAGACGCTGACCCCGCCGCCCATCTTCGTGCAGGTGCGCGAGAATCATCTGACCTCACTGACCGAAGGGGATGTCAAGTTTACGCTGTGGTTGGCCTTTATCCCGATTCCCTGGTGGGCGCGGCATCAACACGGCCCCACCGACACAAGCTTTGCCGATCTCATGATCGAGGGGCCGATGGCGTACTGGCGACATGAGCATATCTTTCGCGCTGTGGCGGATGGGGTCGAACTCACAGATCGTATCACACTTGCTCACAAAGCCGGTCTCGCGGGTCTGTTCACACGCCTGATGTTTGATGGCCTGCCGCTGCGAATCTTCTTCGCCTATCGTCATCTGCGGACACGCTGGGCCGTGCAATCATGACCGCGCCGTATGTTGTCGTGATTGGAGCAGGGGTCGGCGGCCTGACAGCGGCAGCACTGCTGGCACAGGCAGGCTATCGCGTGACAGTGCTGGAATCGCAAACCTATCCAGGTGGCAGTGCCAGCACCTTTGTTCATAAAGGCTATCGTTTTGAGAGCGGGGCGACTGTTGCGGGCGGCTTTCAAGCGGATGGCCCGCATGATATCGTCGGGCGGCAGTTGGGCCTGACATGGCCTGTGCATCAGCATGATCCGGCCTGGGTCGTGCATTTGCCCAACTGCTCGGTAGAACTGCGCCAGGACAATGGCGATGTATTGGCGCAGTTCCCGGCCTCCGCGCCGTTCTGGGCCGAGCAACAGCGCATCGCTGATGTGGCATGGCGCATGGCGGCGCAGGGGCTGCCCTGGCCGCCGCAGGATGTCGCAGAAGCAGCGCAGATTGTGCGCGTGGGGCTGTCGAATATGCCACATGTCCTGGGCCTCATCCCGTCGCTGTTTGGCACGATGCGCGGCTGGTTGCGGCGCTATGGCCTGGATCGTGATCCCGCTTTTACCCGCCTGCTGGATGTATCGCTGCTGATCTCGGCTCAAACCACAACGCCGTTCGTGAATGCCCTGTATGGGGCTACAGCGCTCGATCTGACACGCCAGGGCGTCTACCACGTCGCGGGCGGCATTGGCGGGCTGGCTGAGACGCTGGTGGCGTCGCTTGAGGCGTATGGCGGGGAGGTGCAGTACCGTCAATTTGTCACGCGCATCGCTGTTGAAGGCGGGCGGGCCAGCGGGGTGTACGTCAAGGCGGGCCGCCGCACTGAGAAAGAGACGTTCATTCCGGTGGATTTTGTCATCGCCAATGTCACGCCCTGGTCGCTCGATGATCTGCTTGGGGAAGAAGCCCCGGATTCACTCAAGCGTGAAGTGAAACAGCGGTCTGCCACCTATGGGGCGTTTGTGCTGCATGTGGGCGTCAAAGCCGATGTGCTGCCGCCTGATACGCCGGATCATCATCAAATTGTGCGCCAGATGGATGGGGCGGTGGGCGAGGGCGAAACGCTGTTTATGTCGTTCTCGCCCACCTGGGACACCACCCGTGCGCCAGCGGGTTACCGCGCCGTAACGATCAGCACGCATACTGATGTACAGCCCTGGTGGGATGTGCTGAACACGGATGAGACGGGCTACCATGCTCGCAAACAGGCGTATACAGCCCGTCTATTCGACACGATTGAGCGTGTATTCCCTGGATTTCGGGCGGCGTCAGATCTGATTTTGCCGGGGTCGCCCGTCACGTATGCTTTTTATACGCAGCGGGCCAGCGGCATGGTCGGCGGCTTCCCGCAAACATCGCTGTTTCGCGCACGCGGCCCCCACGTTGGCCTGCCCAATGTGCGGTTGGTGGGCGACTCAATCTTCCCCGGCCAATCCACCGCAGGCGTGACCCTGGGAGCGCGACGGGTGGCGCATGGGGTCATGCGGGCGCTGCCGCTACGACAGTTCGCCATTGTCAATGTGAAACGGGAGCCGACCCCATGAGCGTGATTCACTGGTTTCGTCGTGATTTGCGCGTGCAGGACAATACCGCGCTCCATGCCGCCCTCAAAAGCGGTCAGCCCGTTGTTCCCGTCTTCATCCTGGATGAAGGGATTCTCAAAAGCCCGCGTGCAGGGGCGCAGCGTGCAGTGTTTTTGTTCCATGCGCTGCAAAGCCTGGATGATCGTTTGCGCTCGTATGGGACACGTCTGCTGCTGCGGCGCGGGCATCCGCAGCAGATTTTGCCCGCGCTGGTCGAGGAGATGGGCGCGGAGGCCGTATATCTGAATGCTGATTATTCGCCGTATGCTCGTGCTCGTGATGCTACCATTGTATCGATGCTGACAATCCCGCTGCATGTGTATGACGATGTGATGCTCATTCCGCCGCAGGCTGTTTTTACAAAGCAGGGCAAGCCGTACACAGTCTTCACGCCGTATCGCAAGACGTGGAGTCTCCAGCCCAAACCGCCTGTGAGCACGCTTGCCATCAGTGCTGGCATGTTTCATCTGCTGACAAACATTGCGAGTGAACCCCTTCCCACGCCGGATGCAACCCTGTCTCTGCCAGAGGCCAGCGAAGACGCGGCCCATGCGTTCCTCGATGCCTTTGTGAGCCAGGATTTGCGCCACTATGCCACCACGCGCAATCACCTCGTGATCAACCCCTTCGTGATCCCGCGCCCGGAAGGATCATCGTATCTTTCGCCATATCTGCGCCTGGGGCTGCTGTCTCCGCGACAGGCGTATCAACGGGCGCAGGCGGCCCATGAGACGGCCAGCACGCCCGATGAACATCACAGCATCGACACATGGATTAATGAACTGGCATGGCGTGATTTTTACATGCAGGTGCTGTATCATTTCCCGCATGTGCTGACGCGAGATTTTAAGCCGCAGTACGGCACGCTCGCCTGGGATAATGATCCTGCGCTGCTGCATGCATGGCAGGCCGGGCAGACGGGCTATCCCATCATCGACGCCCCCATGCGCCAGATGAACGCCATCGGTTGGATGCCAAATCGGGCGCGGATGATTGTGGCAAGCTTTCTGTGCAAGGACTTGCTGATTCATTGGAAGGCGGGCGAGGATTATTTTATGCAGCACCTGATTGATGGCGACCCCGCCGCGAATAACGGCGGTTGGCAGTGGGCGGCGGGGACAGGCACAGATGCCCAGCCGTTCTATCGTATCTTCAATCCGGTCACGCAGTCACAGAATTTTGCCGAGCCGGAGTATCTGCGCTTCTGGCTTCCTGAATTGAAGGATGTCGCTGATGAAGATATTCATGCCCCCTGGATGATGGCCGCGCCACCGCCGGGGTATCCGCACCCAATTGTCGATCATGCCCAGGCGCGTGAGCATACGTTGGCTGTTTTTCGCCAGTTACGCCACACTGTTAAAGACCCAGAGGAGGACTCATAATGCGTTACGCAAAGACATCGCAGTGGTTATGGTTGCTCACTTTCGTGATCGGCTGCTTAATCGTGCCTGTGAGCGCCCAGGATCGCACCCCGCAGGAGCTGGCTGATCCCGATGGGCAGTTCCTCGATGTTGGCGGCGTGTCGATTTACATCCAGGTACGCGGAGACGCCTCGAATCCTGCTGTGATCCTGCTGCATGGCTTTGGTGGCTCGACCTTCACGTGGCGCAACACGCTCGATCCGCTGGTGGAGGCAGGCTACTATGTGGTGGCGATGGATTTGCCGCCGTTCGGCCTGTCGGATAAATCCGCTGACGGCGATTACACGCGCACAGGGTTGGCAAATACGGTGATCGCTGTGATGAATGGGCTGAAGATCGACAAAGCGGTGATCGTAGGCCACAGCATGGGCGGTGAAGTGACAGCCTATCTTGGCGCACAGCATCCAGAGCGAGTGAGCGGCCTGATTTTTGTCTCCGGCGGTCTATTTGCTGCCATGCCACAGCCTACCCCGGATGCCAACGGGACGACACCATCGGGCGGCGGGTTCTCCGATTTATCCAGCTTTATGGACACGATTGACCCCAAATCACCGCTTGCCGCCGTGTTAGTGCGGGCCTTCTTCACCCCACAGCGCTTCACCGATCTGCTGGAAAGCGCTTATATCCGTAAAGAGGTTATCACGCCGGAATTGATCGCAGGCTATCAGCGCCCGCTCTCGATCAGCGATTGGCCGCAGGGTCTTCTCGCGTTTAGCGCCGCCAAAGAACAGACGCCTGTGTCGCTGGTCGATCTGACAGAGGCCGTTGACAGCCATCAGATTCCGGTGCTGATTCTGTGGGGCAAGAGCGATCCCTGGGTGTCAATTGTGCTGGCTGATACCATGCACGCGGCTCTGACGGGATCAGAGATAATGACCTATGACGGGGTGGGGCATCTGCCGATGGAAGAAAATACGGCGGCGTTTAATGCCGATGTCGCCGCCTTTTTGCGCCAGATCAAAGGGGCATAAGTTTTTGGATATGTTTTTGCACTTCACCCTCACCCCAACCCCTCTCCCACTGCGTGGGAGAGGGGCTTTTTGCCCTCGTTTTGCACTTCCTCACCCCTTGTGGGAGAGGAGGCCGGGTGGTGAGGGGTGAAAAGCAGTGCTATCCAAAACTCAGGTTATTTATTTTATATCTTCGATGAACAGGGCGTGGAGAAAATCGAAGACGAACAAAAATCCGCCTTGCAGCATGATGCCGACGCCATGTCCGCGCATCACACCATCGCCTTTATCGCGCCGTGCCATCCATGCGCCGCCCAGGACATACAGCACGTCCAGCCCAGCGTTGATCCAGAGGATCGTCTTGAGGCTCGATTTTTCTTTGGCCTGAACCGACACATCGCCGGGGTTGGACAGGGCCGCGATTTTGTTCTGCGTCATCACGCCGCCCACGAGGGCAATGAGCGCATTAATCAGCCCCCATCCCGCCGATTGTGCGCCAATGCCTTTCCACAGCGAATCGCGCTGGCCTTGAAGCAGAATGCCCCCGATCATATTTGCAATGCCCCAACGCAGCAAGCGGCCTGTGACAAGGCGCAAAAAATGCCAGATATTCATCGTGTGACCTCCATAAAATGTTCGCCTGGGGACACCGGGTTTTAACCCGGTGGGGAAAGGCGTACTGCCTTTCTAATAGCTGTAGCCGTCAGAACGGTGAAGCGCCTTGAGGTACTTGGGATGGACGTCAAGTCCCTTTAGAGCGAATGACGGTCTCTTGCGGATCGCAACCCGCCCGACATGCGTGCCGGCGTGTTTCCCGCTTGGCACAATCGCTTGAAAAAAATCGCCTGTTTTGAAGCCGTAGGCAGTACTGCTGATCTTAGCCATCGTGCGCGGGAAGCCGTATTTATCAGGCGTCGTCATCTGGCGGCGCTGGCGGCCCGTGGCTTTGATCAAAAAGGGGCCGATGGGTCGCAGAGAGTTTGACCGCACGGCCACTTTCGCCGACACAGGCGGCGTCAATCCAGTGGGCTTTGGGATAACCTTGCGAGAAGCGATTGAACTTGGTGCGTCCGCCCGTTCCGCTTTCAACGGGCCTGCCCGTTAATTTGAGCCGTTCAAACAAGGCCCAGCGCGTGGCATTGACCGCCGCTACATCTTTCAAGGGCTGTCTAGCCTTCGCCTGGATGTCGGGATAGCCAAACTCAGCGGCAGTCTGTGTGCCTTTCTTTTTATTACAGTCATGACAGGCCAGCGAGAGGTTACTCACACGATGGGAGCCGCCGCGTGTGCTGGGAATGATATGCTC
>DAOTUR010000289.1:0-2737 GCA_034436915.1 Anaerolineae bacterium | reverse complement strand
CCACCGGGCAGCGCGTGTTGAAATTGCAGCCTGCGGGCGGGTTGGCCGGGCTGGGCAGATCGCCCTGCAAAATGATGCGCTGGCGGCGTTCTTCCACGCTCGGATCAGGCACAGGCACGGCGGAGAGTAGCGACTGGGTATAGGGATGCAGCGGATTGTCGTATACGTCTTCCGTCGTCCCAATTTCGACAATTTTTCCCAGGTACATCACGGCCACGCGATCACAGATGTGGCGCACCATCGAAAGATCATGGGCGATGAACAAATATGTCAGACCAAACTCGCCTTGCAGTTCTTCCAGCAGGTTGACGACCTGTGCCTGGATCGACACATCGAGCGCCGAAATTGGCTCATCGCACACGATGAATTTGGGGCGCAGGGCCAACGCACGCGCAATGCCGATACGCTGGCGCTGACCGCCGGAAAATTCATGCGGGTAGCGATTGATGAAGTAGGGGTTGAGACCCACGCGCTGCATCAGGGCTTCGACATATTCCTGACGTTCACCTTTTTTGGTGTACTCATTGTGGATTTGCAGCGGCTCACTGATGATGCTGCCCACCGTCATACGCGGGTTGAGCGAGGCAAATGGATCCTGGAAGATGATCTGCATCTGCTTGCGCATCTTGCGCATTTCCGTCGCGGGCAGCGTATTGAGATCGACGCCATCGAACGAGACTGTGCCGGCTGTCGGGCGGTAGAGTTGCAGCAGCGTGCGGCCTGTGGTGCTCTTGCCGCAGCCCGATTCGCCCACCAGACCCAGGGTTTCCCCACGATAGACATCGAATGTAACATCATCAACGGCCCGCACCGCCCCCACCTGGCGCTGCAAAATGAAGCCAGAGCTGATCGGGAAGTGCTTCTTGAGATTTTTGACGCTCACCAGCACATCACGGCCTTTGGCATCCGTCTCTGGCGAAGAATAGGCTTTAACAGCAGTCATTTAGTACTTTCCCTTTCGATCCGCGATATCCTGTTCAACGACGCTCCGCAGATCATACCAATTGGCGGCAAGATGCTCCGGATGACCGCCCGGCACGGGAACCAGCGGCGGAATTTCTTCAAAACAGCGCGGTGTTGCATACGGATTGCGCGGGGCAAACGGATCGCCTTTGGGAGTGATACGCATATCGGGCGGTGAGCCTTCGATCTGGGTCAGGCGTTCGCCCTTGCGATCCAGACGGGGAATTGAGCGCAGCAGTCCGAGTGTGTAGGCATTGCGCGTATCCTGGAAAACTTCACGAGTCGGGCCGCGTTCCACAATGCGCCCGGCATACATCACCTGCACCGTGTCCGACAGACCTGCGACGACGCCCAGATCGTGCGTGACCCAGATGATCGCCATATTGAACTCATCTTTAAGCTGCTTCACGAGTTCGATGATCTGCGCCTGAATGGTGACATCGAGCGCCGTTGTTGGTTCATCGGCAATGAGAAGCTTGGGATTGCACGACAGGCCCATCGCAATCATCACGCGCTGACGCATCCCGCCGGAAAATTGGTGCGGATAATCATCCAGCCGTTTGCCCGCATCCGGGATACCGACCAGATCGAGCAGTTCAGTGGCGCGTTTGCGGGCCTGACTGTTGTTCATGCCCAGGTGCAAGCGCAGCGCTTCAGTGATCTGCGTGCCGATGGTGAGGACAGGATTGAGCGAGGTCATCGGGTCCTGGAAGATCATGGCGATTTCTTTGCCACGCACCAGCCGCATTTGCTCATCACTCAGCTTGACCAGATCGCGCCCTTCAAACAGTACCTGCCCACTTTCAATTTTTCCCGGCGGACGCGGAATCAGCCCCATCATCGCCAGAGCGTGAACACTTTTACCCGACCCTGATTCACCTACGATGCCCAGTGTTTCGCCTTCATGCAGGACGTAATCGACGCCATTGACGGCGTAAACGATGCCCTCCTGCGTATAAAAGCGCACCACCAGATCTTTCACCTCTAACAACACATTTTTATTCAAGGAATAACCTCCAATAGCACTGAAAGTGGGGCGCGGGTGAACCTCATTTAAAACACGGTGGTCGTTGTCTTTAAAGGATCAGCCGTCTATAGGGATAATGGTCTATGCCTACGAACGCCTTCTATGATGTTTTGCAGCAATACGTTTGATTTGTGACAGATAGTTTAACAACCCATTATCAACATGACAAGCGACAGTTGTGCATGTTAGACGGGAGCGTAGCGCAGAGTTGTGAAAAGTGTGTGAAGAGAGGCTAGTCGGTTAGTCCGTCTCATCGATTATAATGAGCGAAGAATGCTAAGGAGTGTTTTTTATGACAGCAATGCGACAGTATCCTATCCTGACAATTGATGAATATTTTGAGTTGGAAGGGCGCAGCGATATCCGCCATGAATATGACGACGGCCTCGCCTATGCTATGGCGGGCGCAAGCGAGATGCACATTCTTATCACAACAAATCTTGTGATAACTTTCGGCAACCAGACAAAGGGCGGCGGATGTCGCGTCTATGGCAGTGAGATGCGGGTGGGTATCCGCCAGGAAACAGCCTATTTTTATCCTGATGTGACTGTGGCCTGTGGTGAGCGTTTGTTTGAGAAACGCCCCCAAAGTGGAGAGACACTGCTCAATCCAATGGTGATTGTCGAGGTGCTGTCACGATCAACCGAAGCCTTTGACAAAAAAACCAAATTTGAGACTTATCAGGGGATTGCATCGCTGACAGATTATCTGCTTGTACGGCAGGATCGCGTTCATGTCACCCATTA
>DAOTUR010000288.1:0-15037 GCA_034436915.1 Anaerolineae bacterium | reverse complement strand
TGGCCTTCTCAAGGGTCTTGAGAAGGTAATCGGCCTGTTCAGGCGTCGGAAGAAGGCGTACCACAGCAGTGAGTTTCATGCTTGTCGTATAACACAAATGTCCCGTTTATTCAACACCTAGAAGAGAGGACAAGGCGCACTCCCTCCCCATGCCTAAAGGCAGGGGTCTCGCGCGCCGATTCGATGAAGAAGCAGCATATTTTAAGCACACGCAGCCTAATGTGCGTCCACTCTTTCTCTCGCTGCGAGAACGTGGCTATGATCGACGTCTCTTTCTTTACACATCAAGGGTCATATTTGGCGATTGGATACAGGTTCAGAGTTTTTATGTGGCACGTTCTCTCAATAGGAACAATAGGATTGTAGAACACCCTACTCTGACATTCACAGTAAACGTGAATAACCATAATGGATATAAAGTGGGTTTCACGGCTGGTTTAACGAACATTATGTTGGATGTTGACGGTCTCCAGATTTCACCACAGGTTGAAAACTTATTAGCGTGTGTTCTCGCATGGCCGCTTGATTATTTATCTTTTTTGGACTCTGGAAGGACAGCCTTCCGCGACCTCTAAATTGATCTGCGAGTGTTACAATCCATACCGCTCCAGCCGCGCCTGATACTGCTGCAAAATCGGTGCGCCATGATCCTGAAAATGCCCTTTGACCTGCTTGGAATCGATGCGGGCGGCATTCGTCGGCTGAATCTGCGCCTGAAAGCGCTTCGATTTGCGTCGATACTCCCACTGCTCCAATGCCTCGCCCACACGCCCTGATAACAGTCCTTCACACACCCGTTTCCAGCGCGGCATAGGCAGCGCTTCATGCTCGGTGAGCATCTGCAAGTGGGGCAGATAGTCTGTCGCCCAGGTGTTCGCCGCATAAAAGGCCGATGCATCACCATACAGCGGCTGCATCTGCGCCAATTCGCGGGCGATATATACATCCTGGCGCTGCTGCTCAAGATCATGCTCAGAAAGCACATAATTTGGACACAGCGCGATTCCCCGCTGCCGTGCCACTCTTACCAGCACAATCGAGAAGGCCCGCGCCAGCCACACGCGCCCGGCAGCTACGATGAGCATGTAATCAAAATCATCATGCACATGGGCGGGATTGCGGGCGGCTAAGGCCCCAGTGAGCACGACCCCACGCACAAACGGCAGCGATGCCAGCCAGCAGGCATAGTATTTGGCCTGGGGCATGAGCGTTTGCGTCAGGGCCTCACGCGCAATGCGCTGTGCGATATGCTGCGGCGTCGTCTGAAAGGTGATATAGCCCTCGGCTTCGCACAGCAGACTGACAAGGCGCGGCGAGAGCAGAGCAGCGTCAAGATCAGCCGATGTGACAGCCGTATCATGGATGAGATAGGTATGAAGTTCTGGGCGCG
Organism: Anaerolineae bacterium; assembly: GCA_034436915.1. Classification (GTDB taxonomy): domain Bacteria; phylum Chloroflexota; class Anaerolineae; order Aggregatilineales; family Phototrophicaceae; genus JALHOR01. Next base: position 13,647 of record DAOTUR010000288.1, on the reverse strand, counting down.
TGAGCGGAAAATCGAACACATCCGCATAGAGCAGAGTCCGCAGAATCGCCGCCTCCAGTGCGGGCCAGGGGCGGGCGGGAGTCATCATACGGCTTCCTCAGCGTGAGATGTGGATCGATATTTTCAGTGTGCAGGCTATTGATAACATAATTCTAAATTCATAGGGAAGAGAAAAAGACTTCAAATGTTTGGTGTTTTCATCAGCAAACAGGGCGAGTCATGACTCGCCCCTACAAAGACCGTGTAGGGGCGCAGCGTGCTGCGCCCAAAAAACCAATCTCTCCCGCCTCAGTCTCCAATGCGCCACAACCACAGGTCGCTAAAGCTGCACTGCGTCTGAACGGCATCAAAATTGACGACGGCCTGGGCAAGCGTGCCTGTCGTGGGCGACTTTGCCAGCAGGCCCGTATAATCGCCCACCATATACTCCCCATCGACGTAGAAATAGACTTTGTCCTCCCACACCACCAGAATCACATGATGCGAGGTCGTCTTGGGATCAAGCCCCTCGCCGTAAAGACCCGCATTGAAGCTGTCTGGTTCGCGCTGCGATAGACCATAGGCCCCGCTATTATCGAGATAGGCCAGCATGTACGTTTGCGAGTCAGCCTGGGCGTCCTGGCGGAAGGCGATGCCACAGCCGCCGATGCCCTTGCCTGATACTGTCCATGACCAGTAACCGGACAGGACAAAATTTTTGTATGGCGTGGATTGTAGATCAACCCGCGAGACGCCTGCACCGACATCGCGGATGGTGGCTTTCTGGGCGCGTACCATCATCTGGCCCGCTGCCGGGATGAGCTGCTGCCGCTGCAATTCACGGATGACGAAATCACCGTCGCCCACGAGAAGACGCTGCGGGAAGATCGCTGTGCCGTCATGAAGATAGGGCGTCGTCACCAGCCAATTGTCAAAGCCCGCGCTAACACGGCTGACCACCGCGTTGGCGCTCACCGCCGTAAAGCCAATGCGCCCGACTTTGTTGAAGGCGCTGTCGGCGATGCTGCCCAGGACTTGATTGTCGTAGAAGACTTCGATCAAATCGCCGCGCACCAGCGCCCCGATAGCGAATTGGTTGGCGGCTCGCAGGGCGGGATGGGGCGTCCAATCGTGTAGCACCGTTTCTGTGCCATTCTGCACCTGTCCGGCCCGCCACTCCGCCTGATTGTTGATCTCAGCAAAATAGTAATTCTTGTTGTCCTGATAGCGCAGCAGCAGCCCGACGCGCCAGCCGCGTGTCCCCTGCACATCCACATCGACACTGGTGTAATAATCGAGGAACTGCATGGTTTGATCGCCCACCGTGACCGCGCTCATCTGCTCAACGCCCTCCATCATGAGGCGTATATTCTGCTGGTCGGTCTGCACGTCGACGAGGGGCGTGCCTTTGTTCTCGATCAGCGTTTGCCACACGGGGTTGCTGGCGAAGTCCTCCCGAACCTGGATGCTGCTAAAGCCGGGATTCATCGACAGCCGATACTGTCCCTGATTCTGTGTGCCAAAGCCGCTGACTTTGAGCAGATATGTGCCGTTGCGCGGCGCAGTAAAGGCTTCGATGCGGGCGGCGCTGTCGTTGGGGATGCCATCATCATTCATGACGAGATCACGATCATTGGTAGCGATGGTCAGCATAGGATCAAGCGTGGTGTCAACCGCCTCGACGGAGAAGGACAGCATGGAGCCTGCCAGCGCGACGAAGCGCCATGTTTGCACCTCGCCCGCCCGCAGCGTGCCAATGACGGGCGTGTAAAACTCGATGAATTCGCTGTCGGTCTGGGCGAGGGCCGGGCTGAGAAGACACCCCATCAGCAGCACAACGCAGAGAAGACGGGTCATTTTTGCGGCATCCACTGGGGAAACTGGGTTTGCAGCGTGTGCAGATAGGTCTCGAACTGCTCAAGCGTCAACTCAGCCCCTAACAGGCTGCGGGCTTTTTCAGCATCTTGTAGGCGATGCTGCAATCCGGCCTGTTTGAGTTCGCGGGCTGACCCCATGACGGCTTTCTCTTTCTTCTCTTCGCGCTGGAGGGCCGTGAAGAGGTCAGAGAGCGGAAGCTGCTCAAAGCGTTCAGGCGGCATAAATGTATACACAGGCAAGAGCATTTCATCCTGTTCCAGGCCCAATGCGATCACATACCAGCCTTTTTTGACGCGGCCATTGCGCTTGACGGTAAAACGCCAGGGCAGCACGTTCACCTGCCGACTGGCATCGACCTGCATCTCAATCTTGTCGCTCTGGGTGATGTGAATGCTGCGATCATTGACGACGAGGCGGCGGCCGCTGGGCCAATGACGCTTCATCCAGTAATCGGCGAGGAACGCGATGCCTGCTCCTGTCAGCAGCGCCACCATCAGAGTCAGCACGCCCGTCAGCACAAGACTGAACAGGAAGAACGCGGCCACCGATGCCAGGAAAAATGTGATGCAGCCCACCGTGCGAATGCCGCCGTGTTCGGCATCAACCGCAAGGCTCAAAGGAGAGGAGAGAGGTGTGTCAAATGGGAGTGTGTCTGTCATAGTGCGCTCATCGATATTAGGAATGACCCCTATTCTAGCGCTTTTGTGCCATCATGAATATCCGCCGCACGCCGAGTTGATCGATTTCCGATTTCTGGAGGTCGGGCGTGACAATATGCAGCACCTGAAGATTGACCCGCCGCAGCAGCCCGATCACGATACGACGGCTGTAGGCGCGGACGACGCGGTTGGCGCGCTCTTTCAGCCACGCGCCTTGATCGGCGCGAAAAATCGTGTAATCCGTCCGCAGTACCTGACGATCATAGTCATATGAGGGATGGGCGAGGACAGTGGCGGCAATTTCATCGCACAAAATACGATCCCCACTCTGGCCCATTTCGCTCAGACCTTCAATCGTATACAGATCGAAAATGAGCCATTTGGAGGGTTTGAGGAGGGTGGCCGCACTCTTAAACACATCTTCGAGGTCTTTGCCTTCTTCCAGATCGGCCAGCACATCCAGCGCCAGCACCAGGTCAGCACTCTCAGCGGGCAGGCCCGTCTCGCGGATGTCCGATTCCAGCCATTCGATGTGCATATCCGGGGTTGTGACTTTGCGGGCCTCTTGCAGCATCGCCGCGTTGGAATCAACAGCCACCAGCCCGTAGTGATGACGGGCGAGCCAGGGCAGGCTTGCCCCTGTCCCGCAGCCAAATTCAACAAGATTGCGTCCCAACCAGCCGTTTCGCTGGGCGAAATCGATCAGGTCAGGCGTGATTTGCTGGGCAAACGTCTGCATCCCTGCAAGATCATAAATCGGCGCAAGAGTGGTGTAATCGGCTGGCACAACATTGCTCCCGCAAGCATCAAAGGCTCAATTTTTTAGCGTTGGGTCGGCATCCAGTAGCCCTGACCAGGGGCCGTGACAATGTACTGTGGGCGGCGCGGATTTTCTTCTAGCTTCTGGCGCAAACGCGAGACATTGACGCGCAGCACGGAGTAATCGCCAGTATAGGTCTCGCCCCACACCGCGTGCAGAAGCTCATCATGATCGACCACCTGACCGGAATTCCGCATCAAAATGACCAGAATGCCGTATTCGATGGGTGTGAGATGCAGCGACTTGCCGCGTATTTTGGCATGACGACGGGCGACATCCAATTCCAGATGGCGCACTTGCAGATAGGTCTCACTGCGCGGCGTCCATTCCACGCGGCGGAGCAGCGCACGCACCCGCGCAATCAACTCCTCCGGCGAGAACGGCTTCGACATATAATCATCCGCCCCTGATTCAAGGGCGTGCACACGATCCCGATCTTTTCCATACCCACTGAGAACGATCATGGGCAGGAGGGAGTAGGAGCGAACCGAGCGCAGCAGATCAAGGCCATGAATGTCGGGGAGATTAAGGTCGAGTAAGACAAGATCAGGCATCGCATTGTTGATTTCGTCAATTGCGGCCTGGCCTCTACCGACTGCCACCGTCTTAAAACCCGCACTCTCCAGCACCGTCGATACAACTTCGGCTGTGTCCTCGTCATCTTCTACGATTAAAATATTCAAATCTTGTGTATAGAGAGACGTTACCATAATCAAACGCCTATATAACTCCGATGTAACGATGCTATTGTAAACCATTTCGGGCAATTGCGACAATAAGGATTGTCTCTGGTTTGAAACTGGTATAGAAAAGATTGAGATAAAACGAAGAGACTTAATTATACCAGGATTATCTTTATTGAGCTATTCAGGAAAAACCGACATTGAAAGCGTTTGCTTCGGTATGAAAGACACTCGTACCGCAACACTCCTCGTTCTCACCCCCTCATATTGAGTTTGTTGAAATATGGAAAACTATGTTGCAAAAATAGAATAAAAGAAAACGGCCCGCATGGGAAACGGGCCGTTCAAACGTCTGAATTATGAAAATGCGATGAATCGACATCAAGAAGCTGCAAGATCAGCCGTGCTACCTTTAAAGCGCGTCCGTCGTCCCATTTGCTCCAGGCTGGTGATACACATTGCCAGCCATGCGCCGCCCGCCGCATAACCGCCCACCACATCCGAGAAGTAATGCACACCCAGCGCCATACGGCTGATGCCAATCAGCACAATTAGCAGCGTCAGCGCGAACACAATGAAAATCTTCACAATGGGATTTTTGACGCTCGCCACGAGCACATACGCCAGAAAGCCAAAGCCAATCACGGCCATCATCGCGTGACCGCTGGGAAAGCTGTAATTCTGTTCCAGCACAAACGGATCGCTGAAGACAGGTCGAGAGCGAGCAAAGATCAGTTTGATGATGTTATTGAGCAGAATGCCGCCCACCAGCGTAATCGTCCAGATGCCAAAATCATGCCATTGGCGGCGCATGGCAAAGAGCAGAGCAACAGCGACCCCCATCACCCACACCCCCGGCAGCCCGACAGCGCTGATGACTTTGTAGAAAGCAATCGCGTTCGGCTGATTGGCTCCCTGGTGATGGAGTTCATTGGCGATGGCTTGATCGACTTGAACGAGGACATCATTCTCATGCACATCCTCAGCAATCGCAATGAAGACGATCAGACAGATGAGGGCGATGATCACGCCCATGATGAGCCGCATATTGATATGTCTTGGGATAGAGCCACATGTTGTGAGAGGTTGGACAGACCCTGGTACGCTGGTCATAAGGAGCGATCCCTTCTCAGCCTGAACGATGTTCAAAACTGAAATCATAGAAATGTTCCTTACCATACGAGCACAGTCCTTTATTTCCCTTAACACAGCGAGAGAAAATGATATATAACCACCCCTCCCTGGCCCTCCCCACTGCGTATAGCAAACCACCTCTCCCCGCTTCGCAAGGAGGGGCTTTTCCCTCCCTACGCAGTGGGGAGGACCAGGGAGGGGTAAAGCCTTAAACCGTGACAGGCAGCGCCTCCAGCCCGCGCAGCGACAAGCCCGCCCGCCACTTGAGCTTTTCAGCAGGCACAGACAAGCGCAGATGGGGCATCCGCGCCAGCAGCGTATTCAGCGCAATATGTCCCTCAAGGCGGGCCAGCGGTGCGCCCACGCAGTAATGAATGCCCTGCCCAAATGACAGATGCTTGTTGTTCTCACGGGTCACATCAAGCACATCGGGCTTCTCAAACTGCGATGCATCACGATTGGCCGAAGCAAGTACCGCCATCATCTGCTCACCCCTCGGTATGGTCACGCCATTGATGGTGATATCCTCGCGGGCATAGCGTTCTGTCGCCGCTTCAACGGGGGGAGAGTAGCGCAGCAGCTCCTCGGTGGCGGTCTTGATAAGCGCGGGGTTCTCGCGCAGCAGATCGAATTGATCAGGATTCTCCAGCAGCGCCAGTGTGCCGTTGCCGATGAGATTGACCGTCGTCTCATGGCCTGCAATCAGCAGAATGGCGACCATGCTTTGCAGTTCCTCATCGTTCAGGCGGTCTCCATTCTCGCTCGCCTGCACCAGGGCGCTGATCAGATCATCCTGCGGATCTGCCCGCCGCATCTGGCACAGCTTGCGAATATAGCTCAATAGGCCGATGAAAGAGGGAATACTCCACAGCATCTGAATCGGCCCTGAAACGGAAATGATGCCCTTTGTCCAGCGATGGAAATTGGCGCGATCCTGCACAGGCACGCCCAGAATCTCGCTGATAATCGTCATGGGAATGGGCAGGGCATAGCCTTCAATGAGATCGAAGTGTTTTTGTTTGGCCGCTTTGTCAAGTAGCTCATCAGCCAGTTGCTGCACCCGTTCGCGCATATGCTCCACCAGACGCGGCGTAAACACCTTATGCACCAACCCGCGCAGTCGTGTGTGATCCGGCGCATCCAGATCAAGCATGTTTTTTTCCAGCGCCTTAAACAGAGCGGGCGTCCAGGGTGTTTTGCGAATCTGCTCTGCTGACAGGGCATTATGACGATCCTTGGCGAAGCGCTCATCTTTCAATGCGGCGGCTACGTCCGCATAGCGCGTGATGAGCCACACCGGATGCTTGTTGGGCAGGGTCGTGCGATAGACAGGCGCGTCTGCCCGTAGTTGGGCATAAAACGGGAACGGATTGGCCTTGAACGCAGCGCTGGCAAGATTGACGGTAGGAATAGGGGTATTGATCGCCATGAGAGTCTCCTGGGATGATGTCTAAAATGAGTTGAAATACAGATTTGAGCGATTGGTGGTTAAAGCGCTTTGCTGAATGCCTGGATGAGAGACACCGCCCCTCCGACGCTATCTTCAGCGCGGATTTTTTCACCCAGAGTGGCGGCCCGCTGGCGCATGGCGCTGTCCGATACCGATTGGCTGATCGCCTGCGCCAACTGTTCGGCGGTCAGGCGGCGCTTAGGAATGGGGGATGGCCCCACGCCCAACGCAGCGACACGCTGCCCCCAGAAGGGCTGATCGCCAAAGAATGGCACAATGATCGACGGGACGCCTGCCCATAATCCGGCGGCTGTTGTGCCTGCGCCGCCGTGATGCACCACCGCTGCCATTTTTGGGAACAGCCAGCTATGCGGGATGGAGGAAATCATATGAACTGTGCTCGGCAAATCGGCCTGATGCAGCCCGCCCCAACCGGACGCCAGCACCCCGCGCTGGCCCGTCAGATCAAGTGCCCTTAAAGTAAGGCGCGTGACCTCTTCGGGATTTCGGCTGCCCATGCTGCCAAACCCGATGTAGACGGGCGCTGGCCCTGCCTGCAAGAAATCGACCAGATCGGCTGGCGGCGTCCATGCCGATGACGGATCGAGAAACCAATAGCCTGTAACATGCGTGCGCGTGTCCCAATCATCGGGGCGGGGCAGGACATGCGGGCTGTAGCCATACAGCACCGGGCTAGACTTTTGGCGCAGGGAGCGATACGGCCCCCAGAATGATGCCGCAGGCAGCGATAACTCGCGCCGTATGTTGACATCGGCAATGCGGACACTCTGCCACAGTATCTGACGCATGACATGGAATGAGAGGCGATTGAACACTCGCCCCAGCGGAAGACTCGTGGTCAAAGGGCTGGAAAACGCATCCGTCGGCGTAAAGGGAAACACATACGCCTGAATCATCGGAATTCCAAGTTTCTCAGCAATTGAGAACGTGCCGCCCATGCCGCCGACGCCTGTGACAATCAGATCGGTGTCCTCGAATAAGACAGGCATCTTGAGCGCTAAATCATGGGCGCGGCGTTTCATCTCGGCGGTCATCTGAGACAAAATCTTGATGAAGTTTCCACTCTCCATCGTCTTGCGCCATTCGTCACTTTGCAGCATCGCTTCAATGCTGCTGCCCGTTGAGCAGAATTCCAATCCGGCGTCTGTCGCCAGCGCTTCAAAATCATCGCTCGTGAGCACACGAACGCGATGCTCCGCCTGCTGCAAGCCTTTGCCTAGCGCAATATACGGCTGAACATCGCCGCGTGTACCGGAGGCTGCAATCGCAATTTTCATGAGGAGTTTTCCTGGATTCCATTGAGAATGATCGTGGTCATAAGGTCGGGCAACTGCTCCCAGTGGGCGATCAGATACTCATCCCCAATCAGGCGCAGCATGATCATGCCGAGAAACATGCCTGACAGGGTGGAGATCATGAGATGCGTATCAAAGGGTTTGAGTTCACCGCGTTCAATCCACGCCTGGAAAAATGGCTCGATCTTTTGGAAGGTGGGTTCGATGACCTGCCGATAATAAGTCTCACGCAGATCATTGTTCGTCAGGATTTCCGGGATCAACACCTTGAAGATCGCGTACCCCCCTGGATCAAGATGGGCAAAGCGCTGATGCATGTAGGCATGGAAGAACGTCCGTAAATCCATATCGGCTGATGCAGCGAAGTCTTCCTCGCGTTGATCCGTCTCATTGAGGCGGTTGAGAATGGCGAGCACGAGGGCGGTTTTATTCTCAAAGTAGTTGTAAATCGTGCCATCTGCGACGCCGGCCTGTTTTGCGACATCCTTGATGATGGCTTTGTGAAAGCCCTTTTCAGCAAACACCGCCGTCGCAGCATCGAGAATCTGGCTGCGACGGGCATCAATCAACTGCTGCTGGATGGGATCAGAATTTCGAGTGCTCATTTGAACCGTCGTTCATGTGAATGAATATTCATTCATCACACAGTACGATGATTTTAGAGACGTGTCAAGTCAATTTAGAATCAATAAAGACAAGAGATGAAATGTTTTTCTGATAGAATCACAATCAAAGTAGGGAGAGGCGTATTTGGGATATCTGATGAATTAAGAAAAGCAGCCTTTAAAGTATTGTGCTTGACAATAGAATAATGTAAAAAATTACACTTAATTAAGTAATATAACGATTTTAGTCTTATAATAGAGAAAATGGGCCATCTAGAGAGGAGACATTATGGGCTATCACATTGGATGGGATAACGAGGACAAAACAGTCCTACTCCAACAATATACTGATCCCGCCACTAAAGACGACATGTATCAACTGGTGCGGCTGTCCGCTGAGATGCTCAACCTGTACTCGCATATGATCCATCTGATTATCGATGAGCGGAATGTCGATTTTATCTTTACGTCCGCCGATCAAGCCCATATCGAAAAGATGCTGACCAAAAACCAGGGCGCTGTGATGGTGGTGGTACAGTCCCACAATCTCACCTATAAAACGGTATCTCAGCAGCTTTACAAACGGCCCTCGACGCGAAATCATCCGAACTTTGTGCAGTCGATGGAAGAAGCTCGCGCATTTCTTCAGGAGAATTTTGGCGTGAGCTATTGCTCGTCGGTGATTGAGAATGTACGCGAGTAATCTGCCGATAGGATGATCGCGCTGTACAGACTCACGACAGAGGCTGAGGATGCCACTGTTGTGCGCCCCACTTGTGCTGATTCTCGGTCAGATTGGGCTGTGCCACCCAATGCAGCGGTGGGATGGTGCGGGCCATGAGATGATCCGGCGTGATATGGGCCATGATGTCACTCGCAAGTTGAAGCGCCGCGCCCCACTCATCATGAGCCACTTCGACGATGAGCGCATCGTGCATATCCAGCACGACCCGCGAACGCATCCCCTGCGCTCGATACGCCTCTGAGAGACAGACAATCGCCCGCTTGAGCACCTCCCCCACGCCGCCCTGACACAGATAATTCCATGCCACAAATGCTGAAGGCACAGCCACAGGTCGCCCCGTCCACAGGCGCAGCAGACTTGTATCGCGCACCTTTTGCTGCGCGGCGGTTCGCATCCGCGTGACGCGGGCGAAAGCCGTATCTTTGGCCCGTATCAGACGCTGGGCTTCGTCTTTCGAGACGCCAATGCTCTCCCCAAGCCGCTCTGCACCCATGCCATAAGCCGTGCCGTAGGTGATCTTTTTGGAGACCGTCCGCAGGCGTTTGCGTTCCTGCACGTCAGCCTGCTCCCAGGCCGCCCCAAAATACTGCCCGGCCATCGTCGCATGGAAATCTTCGGCAGCACACGCGGCAGCCAGCGTGTTATCGCCTGACAGGAAGGCCGCCATAACATTTTCGGCATTGCGATAATCAATCTCAACCAGCGTAAAGCCTTCATCCCCGATGGCGACAGCACCCATCGCAGGCATCTTCCAATTTTGCATGTGGGGATAGCTGGAGGCGCGGCGTCCGCTCTCGGTGGCGATGCTCACCAGACTGTGCAGTCGCCCATCCAGCAATGCATGATCGAGCAGACCGCGCAGGGTTGACACGAGCCAATCGACATCCAGATAGGCGGCGAGATCCTGTAAAGATTCGAGATACGGGCTGCCTTCCTCAAAATATGACTCGATGACGCCGGAACGGGTGCTCAAATCCGATAATTCCACCTGGGCGTTGGGCTGGTCAGTGAGACGGCGGCGGCCTGCACGAGTGAAGTGGCCGGAGCGCGGCGTCCAGGCGGGCAGCGGGATGGCCTTTGTCTCATACAGATAGCGGGCGCGGGCCTGTGGACTGCCAGGGGCGGCCAGCCCATCACGGCGTAAGCGCTCTGCCAGTTGATCGCGCTTCTGACCCAGAGTGGCTAACTGCGCCTCGACAAAAGGCACATTCAGGCGGATGCCCTGTGCGGCCATGCGGCAGTATTCATAGACAGCGCGGCATTCCCAATCAACCAGACTCTCGTCGCAGGGCAAAGCTCGCTGTTTGGCATAGATATCAAGCGCGAGACGCGCATCATCCTGGGCATATTGCAGCGTCAGCTCCAGCGGCAGCAGATGGAGTTTGCTGCGCTGGCCTTTCATCGCCTGCTGGCGTTCTGGAAACGCGATCCCCAGGCTGGCTGCGACGGAGAGCAGGTTGAAGCGCATATCGACAGCGGGGTGCAGTAGCCGCGCCATTGTCTGCGTGTCCCAGATGCGCTGCGGAATCAGCCCCTGCGTCAGCTTGCTCAACTGGCGCAGATCAAAAACGGCATTATGGGCAACGATGGTGCAGGGCTGCTGAAAGAGGGCTTGCAAAAAATCACGATCTGCCTGATTGAACGGTGCAGCCAGGGCGGTTGTCGAGATGCTGCCATTGTCGGCTCTCCATGCCAGCGCGATGACCGTCACAGCCGCCTGATAGCTGAGGCCGTAATCCAGGCGTGGGCCAGTGCCGGGCCAGCGCGTGTCTGTCTCAATATCAAGGGCGACCACCTGCGCCTTGAGACAGCGGGCCAGCGCGTCAGGATCGGAATCGTGGACTTCGGGAAAGAGTGAGAGCTGCACTCGTGAACTCGCTAAATACTGGTCTGATTGTGTCACACGTTGGCGATCCAGCGTAGACGAAACACCTATTTTAGTTCATATGTTCGGCAATGGGTACAGAGAAGATGAGGGGAATCAGGACGATTACATCTCAATTTTTTTCAGGTTCATCAAAGAATATCGAGAGTGTTGACGCAGACGTTTACCAAATTCGTAAGAGCTGATCGTGCTCCATTGGCAAGATCGTTGCAAAGGGTTATCCTCAAAATGGAAAATTTGTAGAGGAGTTTTTAAAGAATGGATTTACAACTTAAAGGCAAAATTGCCGTTATTACAGGCGGGAGCGTCGGCATTGGGCTGGCGGCGGCGCAGGCATTCGCTGAGGAAGGCGTTGATCTGGCGCTGATTGCCCGCAATGAAGAGCGCGTGAAACAGCAGGCGGCTGACATTGCGGCACGCTTTGGGGTTCGGGCCATCGGCATCAAGGCAGATGTGAGCAAGGCCGAGGAGATCGATCAGGCAGTGAGCGAAATCGAATCCATCTTTGGCGGCGTCGATATCCTGTTCAACAATGCAGGTACGGGCAGCGAAGAAAAGATTATGACCGCCCCGGATGACCGCTGGCAGTATTACTGGGATCTGCATGTGATGGCAGCGGTGCGTCTCTCGCGCAGCTTCGCCCCGTTGATGCGGGCGCGGGGTGGCGGGGTCATCCTCAACAATGCCTCAATCTGTGCCTTACAGCCGCTTGGCTACGAGCCGATTTACAATACGACAAAAGCTGCGCTGGTCATGTTCTCCAAGTGCCTGTCGAATGAGCTGATCCCGGACAATATTCGCGTCAACACCATCAACCCTGGCCTCATCCTCACCCCGGATTGGCACAAATCCGCGACCCTGCTGACGAAGGGGACGGAGATGACGCCAGAACAGTATCTCGACAAGATTGCCAAAGACAGCACGCCGATTGGCCGCTTTGCCAGCCCCGGCGAACTGGCGCATTTCATCGTGTTTTTGTGTTCGCCGCGTGCGAGTTACTGTGTTGGCTCCTCGTATTATGTGGATGGGGGCTGGCTGAACGTCACGACCTAATGGAGGACAGCTTTAAAAGACAGATAATAAGCTTGGTCTTTTGGGTGCCGCTATACGATATTTGTAGGGGCGAGTCATAGGGCGATTGCATCAAATCGTAATTTGGTGAAATTAATATGTTCACGATGGTTCTTGTAGGGGCATGGCGTGCCATGCCCCTACATAAATACCCTCTGTGATCTTTTGTGAACCAGAAAAATTTAAGATGCGTAATCATTCACCTCTCCGTGCGACAAAGGCCGCTGTAGGGGCGCGATATATCGCGCCCTGATGATTTGTAGGGGATTCAACGTGGGCAGGATGTATCCTGCCCCTACAAACCCACGATTGTCACGGATAGGTGAATGATTACTAAGATGCAATCGCCCTGGGGCGAGTCATGACTCGCCCTGTTTTGTCTTAAAGCACCTGTTCGCTCTTCTCGTCCTGATGTGGTTGCCGCCTCTTCCCCTGTCAGCCTGAAAACGGTGCTTTCTCACAGCTTATATCAGGGTAGGACGCGGTATGTGACCATGCGATTGGCGGCCTGCCAGAAGCGGAAGCCTTCGGCATAACGACTGTTGACGGCCAGCCCACGAAACGCGCTCAGGGCCCGAGCATAGTGATGAAATACATTTTCCTGCGGCGCGGGCAGGACAAAATCAGGGTCGTAGGCGGCGGGCATGAGCTGGCTTTTATGGCAGTCCAGCATGGCGAGTTTTTTATCCCACACATCGGCAATATCAACATACTCTTCCGGGATGAAGCCAATACCTAGCTCGGCCTCCATGAAAGCGACAGGCACAATGGCGCGGTGGGGCGCAAAACGCGATGGATAATTCGCTGTGCGGGCAATCTGTGCCGCATCCATGATGAGGCGGCTGGTGGTCTTGTGGTCGGGGTGATAATCGTCGGCGGGATGAGTGATGATGAGATCGGGCTGGCACTCGCGGATGACCTCAACGAAGACATGGCGCGTCGGCTCATCGAACCACAGGCCGCCATCGGGGAGGCCCATCCACACCTGTTTCGCGCCAATCACAGCGGCTGACGCGGCATGTTCGGCTTTACGAATGGCGATGATCTGCTCCATATCGCCTTTGGGTCTGCCGCGTCCATCCGTGACCACGCACATAAACACGGTATCGCCGCGTGCTGCGAAACGGGCCAGCGTCCCGCCGCAAAACAATTCCAGATCGTCACCATGTGCGCCAATGGCAAGAATATTCATCGAATCGGCACGGGATACCCCTGCCTTGAGGCATGGGGAGGGAGTGCGCCTTGTCCTTTCTGGTAAGTATAGCCGTCAGAGTGGTGAAGCGTCTTGAGATGTTTGTGCGATGCCGTGACTTTGCCTGCGGCTGTCACAATATCAAAGTGTCCTGTGGCGCGGCAGGCAACACGTCCAAGATGGGTGCCAGCATACGTGCCTGTTGGCACAATCGCCTTGACAATATGACC
>DAOTUR010000287.1:0-4570 GCA_034436915.1 Anaerolineae bacterium | reverse complement strand
GCCGCGCCACAGGACGCTTTGATCTTGTGACAGCCGCAGGCAAAGTCACGGCATCATACAAACATCTCAAGACACTTCACCACTCTGACGGCTATACCTACCAGAAAGGACAAGGCGCTATCCCTCCCTATGCCTAAAGGCAGGGGTATCCCGCGCCGATTCGATGAGGGAAACAATGCAACCATTCAATGAGTATATGAGCCAGACGCCGCAGAAGAACGAAAAATCTCTGCTGTGGTCATGTGGGCTGCACGATGCCGATCACGACCTCGCGCTTGCGGTGCAGGAACGCCTGTCCCTGGTGCAGCCAGCCGCTTAATCCATTCCAGAGAGCATAAGGTTCAAAGATCGCGCTGACGCACAGAGCGATCTTTTCGATTCTGGCGTTTATTCACTCACCTTACGCAGTTTACCCCTCCCCACGTTGTGGGGTAGGGACTTCAAGCGTTTTGCTCACCCTCTCTGGATAGGGCGGAGGGGCTGGGAGGAAGGGTTTGACGCTCATTCCAGCGCTCTCGGCAGCATTTTATGGGGGGTGCGTAAGGTGAGTTATTTGTACGAAGGCAGCTTGCACACGCCGTCTTCGGTACAGTCGGCCTGTCCTGGGGCATAGGTGGGCGCTTCCGGCATCCGCAGCAGGCGGTTGATGCGATAGCGATGCGCGGCGATCCAGCGATAGACGCGCTTGCCCACACCATCCATCAAGGGGAGATGCAGCAGCAACCAGATCGGATAGCCCAGCGGGACGGCTTTGAGCATACGGCGCGTGCCATCAAAACCCGCAAACACCCGTCCCTGCTCATCGATCACATGAATCTGTCCCATCAGCTCGTCATGCGTGAATTGGGGATAGCGCGTGCTGACATCCGCGCTATGTAGATCGACAAACGTGACATGCTTGAACCAATCCAGGCGCGTGATGATCGCCAGGGTGGTCTGGCAGATCGCACAGTAACCATCGTAAAGAGCTGTAATCATATTGTGCATCCTTTCACTATCTCTCAGACATGGCCTCATACGTGAGTCTTACAATGTCTGTCCCCAATCTATACAACCTTACGATGCTTAATACAAGGCGTGCTTTTGTAACAAATTTAGGAGAGGAAAGAAACGACTTTTTAGAGATTGTCGTGAGAAAGTTTAATTATCTTTACACATTTAAAACCACATTGAAAGAGTGTTGACGTATTGGAGAATCATAAAGCGCCTATACTGTAACAAAACAGAGTTTTAAGAGGATGTTAACTCATGTCAGTCCATGTGAAGTGGTACGATGCAGCACATAACATTCTCTCCTACGAATTTCGTGATACGGTGCTGTGGGATGATTATGTGAGTGCGCTCTCGCAGGGGCGCGTCATGATGCAGTCCGTCTCACATCATGTCTGCGTGATGAATTCGATGCTGTCGAACATCCATTTGCCGGATGGCTTCGTCATGAAAGTCCGCACGATCATTGACACAGAGCCTGACAATCACGGCTGCGTGATCTTTATCAACCCGCCGCTCTCCTTCATCCAGGCGATGGAAAAGGTGCAGCGGATTATTCCTCACTTTGATGAGTATTGTTTTTATGCCGAGACTGAGGATGAAGCCCTCATTCGTGTTCGGGAGTGGACGCAAGCGCAGGTCGAACAATCATAACCTGCGGGGAGAACATGTCTCCCCGGATGCGTTGGTGTTAACGCGGCAGCGAGAGCGCCGGAATATCGTGCAAAGATGGGTTGGTCAGATCACGCGGCGAGAGAACCGCCGACTCGATGCCCCAATCCAGGCCCAACGCCGCATCATTCCAGGCCACGCCAAACTCATCTTTGCCGTTGTAGTAATTGTTGACGATATAGGTGAGGGTGCAGTCGGTCAGCGTATAAAAACCATGCGCCACACCAATCGGGATAAACAGGCCCTTCGGCTCATGGGCATCAATGTCGATGGTCTTGGCTTTGCGATAGGTGGGAGAATTGGGGCGCAGATCGACGAGTCCCGCTCGAATGCAGCCTGCCGAGACATACCAGTAATCCACCTGCTCGAAATGATAATGCAGCCCGCGCAGCACGCCCGCTTTGCTATCCGAGCGATTGCTCTGAATCTTTGACCAATCGACCTCGGGGAACCATTCCAGACGGAACGACTCCATAAACTGCCCGCGCTCATCGGCAAAGACACGAATGTTGACGAGCTTAACCCCTGCAATATTGGGTGATTCCTGAATAGCGAAGTTCATACATCAATCTCTCTTGTGAAACGGCGGTCATGGGGGGCTATTTTAGTCCATTCTCGTGTCTACGGCAGAGGGAAAACCAGATAGAGGCAAGGACAATCGCGTCTTAAATTTTCTAATTCGCAAAATCTCACAGAGGGTGTTTATGTAACCAATGGTGCAAGTCATAAATTCGAGATGGGGTTGTTGTAGGGGCAGGGCGTGCCCCTTACAGCGTCTGCCTATGGGCCAACTTGCGGCAAATCGTGCGGGCCAAAGCCATTGGGTAGCAGATCGCGCAGTTTTTGGGTGCGATGCACGCGGCCCTCAAAATCGACAATAATCACGATCAGATCCGGCGCAAACTCGTACAGCATCTGGCGGCACAGGCCGCACAGTGACCCGCCGTTGATCGTCGCCACTGCAATCGCCGTAAATTCTTGTGCGCCCTCACTCACCGCTTTGACGAGGGCGGTGCGTTCACCGCAAATACAGGCTGGATAAGCGGCGTTTTCGACGTTGCAGCCCATATAAATTGTGCCATTGGCAGACAGCAGCGCCGCTCCCACGCGATAATGTGAATAGGGCGCATAGGCCCGTTCACTGGCGCGGATGGCGTGCTGGACGAGTGTGTTAACATCCCAGGTCATGTCGATGTGGCCTCATCAGGCGATGTGGTTGACGATGTGCTCGGCGGCGAATCAGGCTGAGGCAGGGTGTCATCGCTGGCGGTGGGGAGGGCTGAGGTGGGGTCAACAGTCTCGCGCATATCAACTGTCTCTTTGACCTCGGCAGCATCTCTGGCCTCCTCCGGTGCTTTGATCTTGACCCAGACCTTTTTGATTCGGCGGCCTTCAAGCTCTCGGACGTGCAAGCTCATCCGATTGGTCTCGATTGTATCATCGACTGTCGGTAAGCGCCCTAACTGCGAATAGACATAGCCGCCGATGGTATCGTTTTCCTCGTCTTTGAGGTCGAGGCCCGTGAGCGCATTGAAGTCGTCAATATTCATCGAGCCATCGATTAGATATTCATCGCTGGCACTCTGGACATACTCGTCTTCTTCATTCTGGTCGTATTCATCACGAATATCGCCCACAATTTCTTCAATCAGGTTCTCAATTGTGATCAAGCCGGCTGTGCCGCCGTACTCGTCCACCACAATCGCCATATGAACGTTGCGATTTTGCAGTTCGCCCAACACTTCGCTGGCCTTCTTGGTCTCCGGGATGAAATAGGCAGGCCGAAGCTGCCCCCGAATGGCATGGCCATTGGCAGTGTATCCTTTGTGCCACAGCGCCAGCAAATCTTTGGCGTAGAGAATGCCGATGATGTCATCAATATTCTCGTCATAGACGGGAATGCGCGAGAAGCCGCTCTGGATCAGGGCGCTCAACGCATCCGAGACGGTGGAATCGACATCGAGGGCGACAATATCGATGCGCGGCGTCATGATTTCACGCGCCCACGTCTCATTGAGCTGCAAGATTGAGTAGATCATGTCTTTTTCGTTGGTTTCAATCGTGCCATCGGTATGCCCGGCACTGATCAGCGTCATGATCTCTTCTTCTGTCACGGTGTTGACCAACTCGCTGCCCCCGAACAGGCTGGCAACGCCGCGACTGACGGCGAGCAGCAGCGTGGTCAGCGGTGTGAAGAGCAACACCAGCAGCCGCAGCACTGTAACGCTAAAGCTGAACAGCGCCTCGCTGTATTGGCTGCCGACGCCTTCCGGCACAGCATCCGTCATCACGACCAGCAGGAAACCCGTCGCCAGAATCAACGCGAACAGGGCGGCTTCCATTGAGAGCAGGGATGAGCGCAGGCTGGCGAGGCTAGGCATCATATACAGGGTAAGAAAGACCGTAATTGCAACCGTCGTGAGGGTGCGGCACAAAAAATAGCTGAGGCTCAGTTTGGTACGCGCATCTAACAGCTTCACGGCGCGTTGTGCCTGGAGTTGGCCTTCATCCGCCCAATCTTTGAGCGTGGTCTGGCGTATGTTGTTCAGGGCGGCATAGGCGAGCGCCAACACCGTTTGGAACAAAACAAGAATTGCTAGGATCAGCAGATAAGGACTGCTGTCGTCCAACGAATGGCCTCTCTACTTAGGACGCGTTTAAAAACAAGTCCGCAGAGTTCTAGAATGGGTCGTCTCATCTACATTCTGCGACTTTATTTTTAAACGCGTCCTTATATCACATTCCCAATACAAAAAACCGAACACATGATGTTGTCCAGTGGGTCACCGTTCATCGAATCGGCGCGGGATACCCCTGCCTTTAGGCATGGGGAGGGATAGCGCCTTGTCCTTTCTGGTGGGTATAGCCGTCAGAGTGGTTTCCCCGAAGGGAGGGAGCGATTTGAGTT
>DAOTUR010000286.1:0-11593 GCA_034436915.1 Anaerolineae bacterium | reverse complement strand
TTGGCTCCCAAGCCGCCTGTTTAATCGTTCACCGCAGAGTTCGGAACTGGTGAGGCATTCCGAAGTGCCTATGTATTCGTCTCTAACGGAGCCCTTGCGGGCCAAGTCTGGTAAGCACTGAGGCTAAAGCCCCTCCCTTCAGGGATGGGGATGCTTACTGAGGTTCAACGCTAGGCATGTCGAGATTATTTCGCGGCGGTGGCGACGAAGTTGATTTCCAGGGTCACATCCGGCGTCACATTGGCGACACCCGGCACACTCGGAATGGCGAGATTAAAATCGGCCCACTTGATGGTTGTTTTGCCCGATCCGACGAGCTTGTCGGCGCTGATGGTATCCAGTGTGACATCAAAGGTGACGGATTTTGTCACCTCAACGATTTTGAGATCGCCCATGACCTGGAAGGTGAGGGGGCCTTTGGTCACGGCGCTGGTGGGCAGGCCCGTGATCGCGGTGGGTGTAAAGGTGATGAACTCATAGGCATCTTCCGCCGAGCGCAGAATACGCCCACGAATGGCCTGATTGCGGAACCCGATGTCTGTTTCCAGCGTGCGAGCATTGATGACGATCTGACCGACCTGCGAATTGGCGGGCTGCGCTGTATCAACGCGAATCTGCCCGGCGACCTCTTTGGTGATGCCCACGACATCAATGCGTGATCCGCGCAAATCTTCTTGCAGAATAAAGCGCACTTCGGACTGCGTTTTATCGATGTTATAGGTGCTGGTGCTGGCCGAGGCCACAGATGGGGCTTCGGTGGCGACAGCGGCTTCCATCGTGGCGGCCATTGTCGCCTCGGCGGTGGCGGCCTGCGCCTGGACAGTCGGTTTTTGCGTGGCGGCCTTCGTCGGTTCCGTCGTGGATTCTTTGGTGGCGACCTTTGTCGCTTCTTTCGTGGCAACCACAGTAGACACAGGCAGCAACGTGGCAGCCGAAACGGGCTTGCTGGCCTGACCTGATCCGGCGGTGAGGGTGATATAACCGAATGTGCCTACGCCCATCCCAACGGCGAAGGCGATGACAGCAATAATGAGGGCGGTTGTGCGACTGATCATAACGAATATCCTGTGGGGGTACGGTGAATCAAGATCGATTGGCGTAAGCGTACCCACGTCCGCTTACGAAATGATGAACAAGAAGGCATAAGGATGTAAAATGACTGTAAAGTGATGGTCTTTAAAGAATTTTCCTGACCCTTTATCAGTAGAGTACATTTTGTACTCTACTGATAAAGGGTCGAAAGAGGTCAGATCACGTATCGACGCGCTCCGCATACACAATATAGCGCTGTGTATCCACCCGATACGGATAGCAGGTAATCAGCGTGGCCGTTGCCCCGCCGCGATTGCCCATCACATGCACATCCTGCGGATTCACGATCTCGTGTCCGGTGACTTTGTAGGTGTAAATCTGCTTATTCGTATACACCTCAAAGTACATACCCGGTTCCAGCTTGACGATATCTCTGAAAATTTCGCTGTACACATCGTTATGGCCTGCAAGGACGAGATTGCCCTCGACCCCCGGCACAACGCCGTTGGGCAGTTGGCCGACGCCCAATTTCAGCGCCTCCGGATCAATGCCCTGCACGATCACGCTGTCAACGCCGATATCCGAGATGACGATGCGCCGCGCCGACTCGTCGGTGATGGGCGGGCGCTGCATATCAGGCAGCAGCAGTAGTTGTTCGCGCACCTGTCCGCGCAGGCTCACGGGGATTTCCTCAAAGTTGAACTGGCCGCCATCGGGTGAGGTGGGCGGGGTGTGGCCGCCTGGCAGCACGATATCGGCTAGTTGCAGCACAGGCGTCGGCACAATCGTCGGGATCGAGGCGCGAATCTGGGCATCGGCATTGAGTTGGGCGCGGGCGGTCTCGTTTTGCAGCGTGCCAATGCTTTGCAACATCGTCACGCCGAGTGCCATCAAGCCCAGGACAGCCACGCCTTCGATCAACAGCAGCACACGATCCATCGCCCGCCGTGCGATTTTGCTGCCGTCATGCTTGCGCTTGGGAGCCGCCAGCACGCCATCGTCAAACTGCGGCAGACCCGGAAAGGTCGGTGTGGGCGGCGCTTGCACGGGCCGTGCGGCTGCGACAGCGGTCTCATTGGGCGGCTCAGACGTGACGACACGACCCGTCCGCTGCATTCGCTGTATTTGCTCCTGGCGAGCCTCGCGCCGCTTGATGGCGAGGATGCGTTCCAGTTCTTCAATCGAGAGTTCATCAACAGAGCGTTTATCGCGCATGGTTCACAGGTTTCAACACTATAATCGTCTTAAGGATTGAGTATAGTGTATATCAATCTGCAAAAATATTGAATTTCCCGTCAAAGAGCTGTTTATGCATTTGCCCCTTGATTGATATCATCGTTTAGGGCGCAGCACGCTGCGCCCCTACAATGGGTTGGAATAATCCCTTTCGTATCGATCAGGGCTTTGTGGATAAAATCATCGCGTAACCTTTCGCCTCGCCGTGCGGTAAACCAGGAAACAGCGCTGACGGCCTGGCGATTCAACATGGAGACAAAGCGTTGGATCGCGTGGAAGAACAACGACTGGTCGTACAGGCCCAGCGTGGAGACCGTGACGCATTTGCGGCATTATATGGGGCGCACGTTCAGGCGATTTATCGCTATCTGGCGCACCGTCTCAATGATCGGGAGATGGCTGACGACTTGACGGGCGATGTGTTTGTGCGGGCGATGGAAGGTCTGAAAGACTATACCGAGACAGGCCGCCCGTTTCT
The DNA here is from genome assembly GCA_034436915.1 of Anaerolineae bacterium. Taxonomy (GTDB): domain Bacteria; phylum Chloroflexota; class Anaerolineae; order Aggregatilineales; family Phototrophicaceae; genus JALHOR01. The sequence goes on along the minus strand of DAOTUR010000286.1, from coordinate 8,847 downwards.
GGCATGGCTGTATCGCATCGCTCATGCGCGTTTGATTGATCATTATCGGCGGGTCTCGCGCCGCCCAACAGAAGCCGATGTGGACGATCATCCGATCCCCGTTGAAATGGATTGGGATGATCGTCTCTTGCGCCAGCAGGCCGCCTCGGTGCTGCGAACCGCGATTGCCACCCTGACCGATGAACAGCAGGACGTGGTTATTTTGCGCTTTGTCGAGGGGCATCGGCTGGAAACCGTCGCGCAGATTCTCGGCAAGAATGCCAATGCCATCAAAGCCCTCCAGCATCGGGCGCTCAAAGCCCTGGAATCACGCTTGAAGCGCAGCGGACTGGATATCGAAACCCTTTTAGCAGGTCTCTCATCTTGAATATGCCCGAACCCGCCCTGTCGCTCGACGACGCCCTGAATGTCAGCCTGCACGCGCTCCTGCAAGACCGTCGCACGCTTGAGGAGTGTCTTGCCGCCTACCCGCAGTATGCGGCTGATCTTAAGCCGCTGCTGCAAACCGCGCTCCTCACGCGCCGTCTGAAAAAACCCGTTTTGAACGAAGATCGTGTCGCCGCCCTGGAAGAGCGCCTGATGCAAGCCTTCCCCGCTGCGCCTGCCCTGGACGAAACGACGCCCCGCCGCATGGCACGGCCCAGCAAAACACTGTTTCCGGCGTGGATGGGCCGCACCGCTGCGATCATGCTGCTTGTTTTTTTGGCGACCCTGGGCACGGGCGGCACGACAGTCGCGGCCTCGGCCAACAGCGTGCCGGGCGAGACGCTCTACAGCGTCAAGCGGGCCTGGGAGGATATCATTGTCTTCTTCGCCTCGCTCATCGGGCGGACAGGCGATGTCTGGCTGCATCTGGCGCATGTGCGCTGGGACGAACTGCACACGCTGGCCGAACGCCAACAGCCGATCACAACGCAAGAGTGGCAGAGTTTTATTCAGACCGTCAAAATGACGCTTGAAAAGACGCCGCAGTCCAGAGCCGACGTGGTCGCTGTGCTGGCCGCTGCCCAAACCCATATGCAGACATGGCCTACACCCAATGCCACCTACAATGCGGATCTGCTGCTGATCCTCACTCTTTCGCAGAGTACAAACGCGGATATCGTCTCCAATCCTGTGGCAACAGCAACCAGCGCCACGCTAATGCTGCCAGCGGTAGCGGCGACTGTGCGCGATGTAAATCCGCCCACGCTGACGCTCTCTATTCCGTTCACGTCTGTTCCCGTTATAACGACTCAGAGCGCCCCAACGAATACACCAACGCGCACGCCCACTCCGAGCCGCACGCCCACGCTCACCCCGACGCCGACGCAAACGAGCACACCGTTCAAACCACTGCCGAGTGCCACCGCGACGTATACCCGTCTGCCGCTGCTCATCCCGTCGCAGGTGATTGTGCTTCCAACGCAGCCCGGTTCAAATTCGATCCCGGTGACGTATGGGCCAAACATACCGCCAATCCTGCCGACTGTCTCGCAGGGGGGCGGTGATATCGACCCGCCGTATGTGCCGCCTGACGGCACGATTGATCCGGTGATTCGTCCGACGATGCGGGCGGTGTACGCCACCCAAACTGCAATTGCCGCAGGTGTCGAAAAGAGCGCCACGCCAAGCAATCCGTGAGTGCCAATTTGTAGCGGCGCAGCGTGCTGCGGCCTTGATTTGGGTATTGGTGGGCGCAGCGTGCTGCGCTGCTACAACCCTGCCACAGGGATAAACAGCGATATGGAGGGTTATTGTGTAGGGACACGGCACGCCGTGTCCGAGGGTGTGGACATGGCGTGCCATGTCCCTACGACCCAATCCTTTAACCCTAAATACCCTTGTGGCGAGGTACTACAAACCATCATGCCAATACGCCCGTCTGATCCTATCGCCCGCATTATAAGCAAAACTGGGTGGCCTTATCACGATTCCTAATGGCTTTAGGTGGATCAAACATAAAAACACCATATGACCTCTTAAGACCTCTCATTAACACGCCATTCATTTAAGAAAAGTTAAATTGGATATATACGCTGTTTTAAGCGTCTGTTATTCTGTGACAGGTGTGCGCGTCAGCGGGGAGAAACGAGTGTGGCAGCTCAAGCCATTTCTTCGGCCCAACCTATCGCGGATATGCGATGGCTGTGGCAGATTTTACGTCTGTATCGGTTTGAGGCTTTTGCGGCCCTGATCTATGGGGCTGTCGGCGGGATCACGGCAGCGCTGGAACCGTTTATGATCGGTAAAGTGATCGATCATTTGCAGCATGGCTCTGGCTTAGACGCGATTGGGCAAGACCTCATCGCCATGATGGTGTTGGCGGTCATCACAGCAGTGGCCTTCTTTGGGCAGCGCTATTATGCGGGCGAAGCGGCTTACGGCGTGCAGCATGTAGCGCGTGTGACAGTATTCAATCATATGGTGACACTGGAACAGGGTTTCTACGAAAAAAATGCCGTCGGTGATCTCATCTCGCGCATGTATGCCGATATGGAATGGGTGTGGCGCGTGCTGGCTCTCGGTTTTACACGCGGCGGCAGTGCGCTTCTCGGCCTCATCACCACCTTCATCCTCTTGGGCGCGGTCAGCCTACCGCTCACGATTGTCGTCTTCATCACGCTGACCATCAGCACGTTCTTTCAGATGCGGGCGGGCCTCGCACTCATTGCCCTCTCCGAGCAGGTGCAGGATCAGGCAGGCGTGATCACGGCCTTCGTGCAGGACTCGATGAGCGGCATCCAGACCATCAAAACCTTCGGCAAAGAAGCCGATGTCAATCGCAAATTCCTCGATGTGAACCAGGAATATCGCCGCCGCTGGATTTATTTTAAGCGCCGCAATGAGCCTGTTGGGATGCTGCCGCAGATGATCGCCTATCTCACGACGGGCGTGGTGGTGATCTTTGGCGGCAAAATGGCCCTCAGCGGCCAGATCACGCTCGGCAATTTCACCCAATTTTTGCTGTATCTGAGCATGATTAGCAATGTGCTGCTGCAACTGGGGACGATCTATCAGCGCTACCAGCAAACCAAAGGCGCTCTCAAGCGCATTGCCCCGCTCATGGTTGCGCCGACGATTTATGACGCGCCGAACGCTCAACCTCTCGCCCAGGTGCGCGGCGATATTTGCTTTGAGCATGTGGGCTTGAAGAACGAAGAGGGCAACTGGCTGCTGCACGATATCAATCTCGATATTCCGTCGGGGACAGTCGTGGGCATCGTCGGGCCGACAGGCTGCGGCAAATCGCTCTTGATCAGCCTGCTGTCGCGGGTGGTTGATCCGCATGAGGGCCGCGTGCTGCTGGATGGGCATGATCTGCGCGATCTGCGCCTGGACGATATTCGCCGCGCCATTGCCTATGTGCCGCAATCGACATTTCTCTTCAGTCTGCCGCTGCATGAAAATGTGCGGATGGGCAATACCGCGATCAGTGATGATGATCTTGACCGCGCTGTGCATATTTCGCGGGTGAGCAATGATCTGGCGCAACTGCCGCACGGCCTCGATACGCTGGTGGGTGAAAAAGGCGTCATGCTGTCTGGCGGTCAGAAGCAGCGCGTCGCCATTGCCCGCGCCATCGCCCGTGATCCCGCGATCCTGGTGCTGGACGATGCCCTGTCCAGCGTCGATACGCGCACCGCCGCCGATATTCTGGGGGATATGCGAGCGGTGCTGCAATCGCGCACCAGCTTCATCATCGCGCACCGCATCGCCACCGTCAAAGATGCCGATGTGATCCTCGTCATGGATCAGGGCCACATCATTGAGACAGGCACGCACGCCGATCTGATCGCCCGTAACGGCTCGTATGCCCGCATGGTCGAGCGCGAATTGAGCGAAGATGCTGACAGTGACGACCTCGATGCAGCGCCGCCGCTGCCTGAGTATTCGCGCAACGGAAACGGGAGGCACGCCTGATATGAGCGTCCTGCAAATGCCCACGCGCAAGCCCAACATCAAACGCCTCCGCAATCTGGATGAGCCATCACAACATGGCCCGGCCCTGGATGATCAGGAGGAGGAGCGGCAGAAGCGCCCCAAAATCACAGATCGCTACCTGATGTATATGCTGGCCCGCTTCCTCAAGCCCTACCAATGGCAGTTGAGCGGCGTCTTTGGGCTGCTACTGATCGTCAGCGGATTGAATCTGCTGCTGCCCTATTTCGTCAAGCTGACGGTGGATGGCCCGATCAAGACGGGCGACGGCGATGGCCTGATCACATTCGGGATGTACTACATTGTCACGATTGCGCTCATCTTCATCCTGCGCTTCGTCTACACCTACTGGCTGCAAAGCATCGGCCAGAATGCGCTGATGAACCTGCGGCAGGAGCTGTTTGAGCACATCATCAAGCAGGATATGACGTATTTCAATCACACGCCTGTCGGCAAGATCATCTCGCGCTTCTCCAACGATATTGAGGCGCTGACTGAACTGCTGTCAACCAGTATCGTCATGGTCGCCAGCAACATGCTCACGCTGGTTGGCGTCATCGTCGTGATGTTCATCCTGAATTGGCGTCTGGCTCTCATCAGCATCGTCACGCTGCCACCGATGATCGTGATGAGCGTGTATTTTCGCCGCTACCTGCGCCGTGTCAGCGGGCGTTTTCATCGCATCGTCGGTGAATTTCAAGCCTTCCTGAATGAACAGTTCAACGGCATGTTGATCGTGCAGTTGTTTGGCCGCCAGCAGCAAACCCGCGATGAATTTGAGCACATCAACACGCGCTATTTCAGCACCAACGCCGATCTGCGCGATATTTACACCTATTATGCCGCCACGCTGCAATTTCTCACCTCGCTCGGATTGGCGATTGTGCTGTGGGGCGGCGGACAGGGCGCTATCGGCCAGTGGGTCACATTGGGCCTGCTGATTGCCTTCGTGGATTATACGCAGCGGGCCTTCGTGCCGATCATTCAGTTGGCCGATCAGTTCGCGCAGATTCAAACGGCGTTGTCAGCGGCGGAGCGAGTGGCACGGATGCTGCTGGTCGAATCAGATATTCGTGAAGTGCAGCCGACGACGCCTCTGCCGCACTTCGATAAAACCGTCGCCTTCGAGGATGTCAGCTTTAGCTATGACGAGGGCCACCCCATCCTCAAGCACATCACGCTGCGGATCAAGGCGGGCGAACGAGTGGCGATTGTCGGGGCAACGGGCGCGGGCAAGACCTCGCTCGTCAAGCTGCTAGCCCGCTTCCACGATGTCAATGAAGGCCGCGTGCTCATCGGCGGCGTGGATATCCGCGATTTGAGCTTTGCTGATTTGCGCCGTTACATCACGGTTGTCCCGCAGAATCCCTACTGCTTTGATGGCACAATTGCCGATAATTTGCGCCTGTTCGACCCGACTATCACCCGCGAGCAGATGATGGCCGCCGCAAAAACGGCCCGCGCTCATCCGTTCATCGAAAAACTGCCCAACGGCTATGATTACATGCTGCTCCCCGGCGGCGCGAATCTCTCGCATGGACAGCGGCAGCTTCTGGCGCTGGCACGGGCGCTCATCCACAGTCCCGAAGGTGTGCTCGTGTTAGATGAGGCCACCAGCAACATCGATACCGAGACGGAGCAGTATATTCAAGAGGGGCTGCAACAGGTTCTCGCCAATCGCACCAGCCTGATTATCGCGCATCGTCTTAGCACTGTGCGGGATGCGGATCGGATTGTGGTGATGATGCAGGGGGAGATCATCGAGCAAGGTTCACACGACGAATTGCTGGCGCAGGAGGGCGTGTATGCCCAGCTCTACCGCCGCCAATTTGTTGAGGAGACGGTGGAGGGATAATGTTGCAGGCAGGATTTTGTCTTTTCCTGCGCTCTGTGGTTCAATCCCATGAGAGGCAATGAGACAAAGGATAAAACCCAATGCAACAAACAGGTTGTTTTGATCGTTTCTTCATGGCGCTGGCGCTGGCCGTTGCAGCGGCAATGATGGTCGGAGTCGCGGTATTGCAGACCAATCGCGTGGGTGCCCAGGAGCCGGATTACCAACGCTACTTGAACGGCACTCTCTATCTCATTAATCCTGTGGCGCAGGTACAGCGTTACACCCTCCTCACCGTGCCGTACATCCAGGATGGGATGCTGTGCGCCAAAGTCGATCAATATCAGGTTGAGATGTGTGCGCCGCTCACCAACATCGCAGGCATCATGGAACCCACGCCTTAAAGGACGACATGAGGCGGCCCGATACAAAATAGGTTGGGCTGCTTCAACACCATTTCAATTTAAGGTGGGATTGGCATAGGGACACGGCCTGCCGTGTCCACCCATTCGGACAAGGCGGGCCTTGTCCCTACACACCACCATAATTATCTCTATTTGTCGCTGTGCTGCGCCCCAACGAAGGCTACAAAGGCTGATTCGGGGACGGGAAAAAACGCCCCTAGCCCTCGCTGCGCTTGCGCTTCTCCGCCCGCACCCGCAAGCGCTGCCACCAGGAGAGCCGTTTCGTGTGGACGGTCTCTGATTTGAGGTAGCTCTCGATGCGCTGGATGAACAGCGATCCCGTGATCGTCATGGTGAGATAGACGAGCGACAGGACAGCATAGGTCTCCCGATAGAGGAAGTTGCTGCCGGAGACTTTGCGGGCAATCTGCGTGATCTCGTCCGTCCCCAGGATCGTCACCAGCGAGGTGTCTTTAATCATCGAGATAAAATTGTTGCCCAACTCCGGCAAAATACGGCGGATGGCCTGCGGAATCACGATGTAGCGCATGGCCTGTCCCCACGACATGCCCAGGCTCTTGGCGGCTTCCATCTGGCCTTTGGGGATGGATTGAATGCCGCTGCGGAACACCTCTGAGAGAAACGCGCCGTAGACCAGCGATAAGCCCGCTATCGCTGTGCCTGCATCGCGCCCACGCCACACCAGCTCTGTCCCCATCGAGATGAGAATATTGGTGTTCAGCCAATCACGCACCGCCGGCACAATCACGAAGCCGGAGATGAGCAAAAACACCAGCGGCGGAATCCCACGCATAAACTCGACATACACGGTTGCCACGTTGTAGACAATGGCGTGCAGGATGTGCTCAAACACGGCTCTGGGGCGGGCGTTATATTCGGGCGGTTGGGGTTTATAAGAGCGAATAAGTCCAACAACGAGACCAAAAATAATCGACAAAAAATACGATGTCAGGGCGAGATACAGCGTCAGGCCCACGCCGCCCTGGATTTGCATATATATACTCAGATAATCCGGGCTGTTGCGAATCGCCAGGACAACCGCCACCCAACTCAGACCCATCAGGATGAGCCACCAGGGAGCGCGGAAAAGCCAGCGAATCATCCAATAGGTGGATTGGGGCTGCCTGGAAGGGTCTTCAAGAGCGGGTTGAGGCACATCGCTTGAGCTGGCAAGCATAAGATCGAGACTCCCGAAAGCAAAAGACGTACACTGTGATTGTGTACGCCTTTTGCGAGAATTGCAAAGAGAAGTTTAAGACGTTGTTATTTGGCCTGTTCAGTTGCGACCGGGGCCATCATGGCAGCGACATCGGGCGGCAGCAGCACGGTATCGATGACGTGAATGACGCCGTTGGTGGCCTTCACATTGGCGAGAATGACGTTCGCACCGTTGACCGTCACAGCGCCTTCTTCATCGACAACGACCGCAACAGTGCTGCCTTCCAATGTGGTGACATCGCCGCTGGTGAGAGCGCTGGAGAGCATCGCGGTGGGCACAACATGGTATTGCAGAATGCGACCTAACAGTTCGGGATCAGCCAGCAGCATCTCAACCGTGCCTGCGGGCAGGGCGGCAAAGGCGGCATCCGTCGGGGCAAACACGGTTAGGGACATGCCCGCGTCCATCAACGGCCCGGTGAGGCTGGCCGCCTGTGCTGCCGCAAACAAGGTCGTGAATTCAGGATCGGCGGCGTCTTCCGCTTGCAGCTTGAGGGTTGTGCCGATGTCGTCCACTGGCGCACCCAGGCCCCAGAAGGCGCTGATGCGGGCCAGAGACTGATCCGCCATCATGCTCGTGAGTGCGGCATCGAAGGGGGCCACCAGATCCGACCCCTTCGGGAAGATGAAGCCGAGCGGATCAGACGAGAGTTCATCCGGCAGCATCTTGATGGCATTGGCATTTGCGCCGACATAGCCCTGACCGGCCACATCGTCAATGATGACGGCATCAACATCGCCCGCAATCAGGGCCTGGATCGCGCTGCCAAAATCGGATGTGCCGATGATACGATCTTCACCGACCAGCTTGACGGCCAGCTCATAATTTGTGGTGGCAAGCTGCGAGGAGATTTTCGAATCTTTGCTGTCGATGAATGCTTGGGCAGTGGGGAAGCGGGTCTCATCCTTACGCACCATGAAGCGCTGAATCGTGGTGATGTAGGGCATGGAATAATCGACCTGCTTGGCCCGCTCTGCGGTGATGGAAATGCCATCGGCGGCCATGTCATATTCACCGCCTGCAACGGCGACGATCATACCTTCCCACGACACCTGCACGAACTCAGGTGTGCAGTTCAGGCGCGAGCACATTTCATTGATCATATCGTAGTCCCAGCCAATCGCTTCGCCGGAGGACGTATCGATATAATTGAAGGGCGGATAGGCATTTTCAATCGCCACGCTGATGCTGCGTCCGCCCAGATCGGGTAGTGGGGCCATCTCCATCGTTGCCATCGGTTCGGCTGTGGCGGTGCTGTCCTGGGCCATCACTGAAAGAATCGGCAGCAAACACGCCAGTACCAGCGTCCAACGCAAAATACGTTTTACAGTCATCGAATCGGCGCGGGATACCCCTGCCTTTAGGCATGGGGAGGGATAGCGCCTTGTCCTTTCTGGTGGGTATAGCCGTCAGAGTGGTTTCCCCGAAGGGAGGGAGCGATTTGAGTT
>DAOTUR010000285.1:0-6715 GCA_034436915.1 Anaerolineae bacterium | reverse complement strand
TTTCGACGTGATCGGTGTGGAGAATTTGCAGATCACCAACATGGTTCGTAACAAGCACCTCAGTAAGAGTATCCTGGATGCAGGATGGGCGATTTTCACAGAACTTCTCACGAGCAAGGCTGAAAGCGCTGGCCGTGAGGTGATGTTTGTGAACCCCGCCTATACCTCTAAGACATGCTCTCACTGTGGCGCTCTCTTTGAACATCTGACACTGGCCGATAGATGGGTTGAGTGTTCGTGTGGCCTGTCGTTGGATCGAGATCACAACGCCGCAATCAACATTTTGAAACGAACCGGATGGGACGCATCCGCAGGCGCTAACGTAGAGTGCAGTGAGGCTCATGCGTGGTCTGGAAGCCTCCGCCTTTAGGCGTGGGGAGCGCTCACTTTGACGCCACGTAAAGAGTTTCAGATCGAGAGAACATAGTTTTAAGACCTTCTTCGTCTTTTTCTTCGTGCCTTCGTGGTTCAAATCGTAGTTTGATGAAAAACATACTCCTGAAAGGGGGTTGGGGTAAGGGTATTACGCTTCTGAGATATAGGCCGTCATGCCTGTTTCCCTGCGAAGGCCGTGCGTATAATAGAGGGGCAACGAACGTCATCAAGGGACAGACGGTGAAAAAACGAATTGTATTTTTGATGTCCGATACCGGGGGCGGGCATCGTGCCGCTGCCGAAGCCATCCGTGATGCGCTCATTCAGCGCTATGGGGTGGATCAGATTGAGGCGACGCTGGTCGATGTCTTCCGTGCCAGCGGCTTCCCCTTCAACTATATGCCTGAAATTTACCCCTGGCTCGTGAATCGCAGCAAATCCTCCTATGCCATGTCCTACCGTCTGTCAGACTCGCGGCGGAGTGTGGCGCTGCTGTGGCGCACTTTCTATATCACCAATGCGCGGCGCTTTCGCAAGATGGTTCACGCGCATCCTGCCGATGTCGTGGTGTGTGTGCATTCCATCATTGCCAAGCCCAGCAAACGCGCCTATGACATGCTCGACAGCCGCCCGCCCTTCATCACTGTCGTGACCGATCTCGTCAGCACACACATGTTCTGGTACGACAAAACGGTTGAACGCTGTCTTGTGCCGACGCAGGCCGCCTATGATCGCGGCTTGAAGGCGGGCTTGCTGCCGATGCAAATGCACATCACCGGGCTGCCGATTCACCCGGATTTTGTACAGTCGCTCGGTGATAAGGCGGCGGCGCGTGCGGAGTTGGGGTGGAATCAGGAGACGCCCGTTGTGCTGATGGTGGCGGGCGGCGATGGCATGGGACGCCTGTATGAGACGGCTCGTGCGATTGACGCGAAGAAGCTGCCCTGCCAACTGGCGATTATTGCAGGGCGCAATCAACTGCTCAAGCAGAAGTTGGAGTCGGTGAACTGGCATCAGCCTGTGCATTTTTATGGCTTCGTCAAGAATATGCCGCGCCTGATGACCGGGGCCGATATCATCGTCACAAAAGCAGGCCCGGCCACCATCACCGAGGCGGCAATGGCGGGACTGCCAATGGTCATCTACGACGCGATTCCGGGCCAGGAAGATGGCAATGTGACCTACGTTGTCGACAATCAGGCCGGAGCCTTTGCGCCTGATCCTGAGCAGGCGGCTGAGACCGTCGCGGCATGGCTCCATGAAGGGGCGGACGCCCTGGAACAGCGTTCCCAGAATGCCCGCCGCATTGTGAACCCCAATGCCGTGTGGGATATTGCCGATGAGGTCTGGACATGGGCGCATCACGCACCCATGCCGGGCCGTGTGACTCGTCGATTCTGGCGCTTTCGGCGGCGCAATCAGCGATCATAAGCGATGGCCTCCACATCTTCGACACGAATTCTGATTACGGGCGGCCATACGCAGGTGGGGCTGCGGTTGGCCCTAGCCCTTCTGTCTGAGCACGCAGACGTGACGCTGCTCATGCGCCCTGAGACTGAGGATCGCTTAGGGCCGCTGGCGGGGCGCGTTCAGACGGCAGCGGCTGATATCTGGGACTCTGCGAGTTTACGCGGGCGGGCGCGGGGACATGATATTGTGATTCATACGGTGGGCAGCATGGTGGCCGCGCCGCAGCAGGGCCTGACTTATCATCGGCTGAATGTTGTCTCAGCCCGCAATGCTGTCAATATGTGCATCAACGATGGGGTGCAGCGCCTGATGCTTCTCAGCACTGCCGCCGCCCCCTGGTTGAATCGAGATTATGTGCGCTCTAAACGCGATGCTGAGGAATATATGGCCCGCGTGGGGGTGGAGGCGCAGGTGATCCGTGCGCCGCTGCTGTATGAGCGCGGCAGTGATCGGCCTGTGTTTTATCGTCTGCTGGCGCTGCTCCGCGTCTTCCCCCTGATCGCCCAGTTGGGCGGGCAGCGCATCGCCCCCCTGCCGCTGGATATCTTTGTGCGTGGTGTGGCGCGTCTGGCGCTCCAGCCCCCCCAGATGCAGCGCATCTTTTATGCGCCGCATCTGCGCCGCCTCAACTCGCGTGAGGAGCGGCGCGGCTTGATTCCCTTAAGTCTCGATTCTGTTGAAGAAAAAACCGCGTCCATAATTCCTATCGCCCCTCAGAGCGATCAAACGCCGTTTGGCTGGTCGCCGCCGCCCGCGCCGCCGCGCCGCCGCTAATCCATCATGGGGCATCCGTCTGATGCGAGGTGGTATAGCGGGCATAAGCCGCCGTAACCGCCTCGATCAGATCGCGGTTATTGGGCTGGCGGTTGGTCAGAATCGTCGCATTCATCTGGCGAAGCTGCTCCTTCTCGGTCAGTGACAGATCGGCCCCAAGCACGACCACAGGCAGCGATTTATTCTCCACTTCCTGGCGCAGATGCTGAAGAATTTGCAGCGGCGGATTGTTGGGCGGCATGGCATTGAGGACGACGACTGCCGTACTGCGTTCGCGCAACCAGGCCAGCCCATCGACGCTGTTGATGACGCTCTGCGTGAGGAAACCAGCCTCTTTCAAAACATCCCGAATCAACTTACGCTGATGCGTATCTGCATCAATGATGAGCGTGCAGGTTTCATCCGCTGACAGGGCCATCTCCTGGGTGGCATGTTGCGGCGTTATGGGCAAAAGTACGGAGAAGCGGCTGCCTTTTCCCGTCTCACTGCTCACGGTGATATAGCCCTCGTGCATCTTGATGAGGCGATCTGCAATCGCTAATCCCAATCCTGTGCCTTCATACTCCCGATCGGCGCGTCCATTCACCTGACGGAAGGCATCGAAAATAATCCGCTGATCTTCTTTACGGATGCCAATGCCCGTATCCTGCACCGTGATCATCACCCACTGGCCCTCAGCCACGAAGGGCGATACGCCCGGATCATCCGTCGGGTCGTCTTTCTCAGCATCAATCAGCCTTGCAGACAGCGTAATCCCGCCCTGCGGCGTGAATTTGACTGCATTGCCCAGCAGATTCACGAGAATCTGGCGCAGCCGCTGATGATCGGCGGTAATACGCGGCAGATTCGCCTCGGCTTGAATAGTGAGATACAGCGATTTGGCTTCAGCTTGGGCGCTGATGCTGTTGGCGGCCTCTTGCAGCAAACTCGCCACATCAACGGTGATCATATCCAGCTCCATCCGTCCCGCTTCAATCTTCGACAGATCGAGGATGTCGTTGATGAGTTCGAGCAGATTCTGGCCGCTGCGAAACACCCGCGAGAGGCGATCCTGCTGCTTGTCGTTCAGGTCGCCATACGTCCCGGCAATCAACAATTCACTGTAGCCAATAATGGCGTTCAGCGGCGTTCGCAGCTCGTGGCTGATATTGGCAAGGAATTCACTTTTTAAGCGGCTGGCTTCAACCGCCTGAGCGTAGAGATCGGTATTACGCACCGCCGTTGCGATCTGGGCGGCGATAGTAGCAAACGTCTGAATGTCTTCCTCATTGAAGACGCGCTGCGGATCATAGCTGTCCAGACCGATGCTGCCTAAAAGCTGCTCATGAGCGATCATGGGGGCCAGCAGCACGGCCTTTGCGCCTGTATTGTGGAATGTGATGAAATCAGGCGGAATATCGCCGATGTAGTAATCGCTGTTCTGCGGATTCAACTGCATCACACGGCGTTTGTTCATGAGTTCGTGGCTCAGTTCATTCAGGCGCTGGTTGCTGTACAGCGGCACACGCTTGCCGATCAGACCCATCGGCGGATATTCCGCCACGAGCACGCCCTCGCCATCTGCGGCCAGCAGCACAATCCCGCAGTGATCGACGTGAAACAGGTCAGTCAGGCGCTGCGCCGCCTGCGTCAGAATATCCTCGCGGGAGAGTGACGAATTGAGGATGCCCGCCAGTTGATGCATAGAGGTGAGACGGCGGGTACGACGTTCCAGCGTGCGGAGACTTTCTTCAACGCGAGTATGCAGCCGCGCATTTTCAACGGCAGCAGCGGCCTGCTGCGCCAGCGCCATGATATTCTGTGCGTCCTGCTCATGATAGGTCTCAGGCGTCATGCGATCCACTGTGATGATGCCCGTCACACGCGATTGATACAACATCGGCACGCCAATCCATGAGCGCGGCTTGTCCTGATTGAGAAAATTATCCATTGTGTGCCAGCCGACGTACTGCTCAAGATCGGTGATGACGAGCGGCTGTCCGGTCTTGTAAATCTGCATCAGTGGGCTTTGTTCGTCATAGCGCAGTTCGGCCCCCACATACAGCCGATTGAAGCCTGTCGCTGCATGGAGGATCAGGGTATCGCCGTTGCTGGAGTCGGTGGAAGGCATAAGAATCGCCGCCCGATCAAAGGCAACAATGCGGCGCATCTGGTCAATAATGCGCGTAAAGACCTCTTTGATGTTCAATGTTGAACTGACAATGCGGCCTGTATCAATGAAGCTGTCGGCGATTTGACGCCGCTGCCGCTCCGACTCCAGCAGGCGCGTATTATCCAGCGCCAGAGAGATCTGCGCCGCGAGTGTGGCAAGCAGCGAGATATCATTGTCGGTGAAAATATGCGGCGAATCGGACTGTACGGCGATCACGCCAATGACCCGATCTTCACGGCTTGCCAGCGGCGTGCCGAGCCACGAGCGGACGGGCAGAAAACGGCCTTTTTGCCCCTTGATGCCATGCTCGCTCAGGTCACTTTCGTTTTGCAGATCGGGAAAGTACAGCGTATGTCCAACCTGTACCACCGCCCGCGCCAGATCACCGGGCGGTGTGAGCACGAGCAGGGCCGTTGCATCGGCAATGGGCGAGACAAAGCGGTTGCGATCTGCATGATACAGTCCCACCGTGACCAGACTCTCAGGAAAGAGCTGCGTCAGATGATCCAGCAGGGGCGGCCACATCTCGCGGCTGCCAAAGTGCTGCGCCAGCGTCAGGCTGATGCTGTTGATAGCTGCCAATTCGCGCACACGGCGGGCGGTCATATCGAACAGATGCATATTCTCGATGGCAATTGCCAGTTGATCCGCGATGCTCTGGAGCATCTCTACATCATCCATTTCAAATGAGTCGAGACGATTGGTCTGGATATACATCACGCCAATGGTGCGTTCAAGCGATTTGATCGCAATCGCAATCTCAGCCCGCGCCTCCGGCATCAGCGGGTCGCTGTTCAACGGCTCAAAGGACTGTCTCTGCCGCAGCAGGGGCCGAAACGAATGGTATGCCTCGCAGACAAGATGATCCTCTTTCAGGGGGACATCAAGATTGGGCAGCGTTGCCAGATCGACCACGCCCTTTTCCGTTGTGCTGAGAGCGGTGCAAATCAGGGCGGTCTGGTCGGGCGAGGTAAGCAGGACACGGGCGATATCGTAGGGAAAATGCGAACACATCAGCAGCGTCACATGCGTCAGCAGGCCGCGCATATCGCGGTGAGAGATGATGGCCTGCGACACATTGACCGAGGCCGAGTGGCGCAGACTCTGGTGCTGAAGCGAATTGAGGAGCGCTTGCATGTCCGACACATCTTCGGTGGTGATGCTGTAGCAAACCGCATGGGTGGGATGATTGGCAAATTTTTTGACGGTCAGGTGGGCATCGAAGACACGTCCATCGACGCGGTACAGGGCGAGGTAATTTGTCCAACCGCCATCACGTTCGGCGCTGGGCAGGATGACAGTCTTGAGATTCGTATCATCCTGGGGGAAGCGGGCCTGGAGAGAGCGGCTGTCCACGCCAAAGAGGTCGCGGCTGGCCTGATTCTGATAGAGAATCACCCCCTGCGCATCAATCAGATCAACGGCCATCTCGCTGGCATCGATCACCTGACGATAGAGCGTCTCCGCCGGGGTTCGCAGCCCATCGAGATGCGAGGCCAGCACATCAACCAGCAGTTCGATAGAAGGCAGCAGGGCAAAATCAATTTCAAGCACCACCAGCCCATCGGTTCGCTCACCTGTGAGGAGAGGAACTAAGGCCAAACGCTGATCAATGTGGTGCGCGTGCTGGATATGCTTCCAGCGCGACGGATCAACCGCCCATCCTTGCAGCGCAGGCGGCAGAGGATACTCAGGATGCGTGAACGATTGTCCCTGTGAGATCACAAGGATGGGTCGCTGCAACTGGTCAGTGAGGGATAGAAACGCCTGAATCGCTGCCAAAGGCGTTGATGCAGTCCGAATCTGACGGGCGATCTGGGTGAATGTCATCGAATCGGCGCGAGAGACCCCTGCCTTTAGGCATGGGGAGGGAGTGCGCCTTGTCTTTTCTGGTAGGTATAGCCGTCAGAGTGCTTTCCCCGAAGGGAGGGAGCGATTTGAGTT
>DAOTUR010000284.1:0-23309 GCA_034436915.1 Anaerolineae bacterium | reverse complement strand
CAAAATGTATTTTGGCGTAGGGACAGGGCCTGCCCTGTCCGTTCATCGCGTGAAAATGGACAGGGCAGGCCCTGTCCCTACACGAATCATGCATAACATTTTGCATTATCAAACGGTCTTTAAGGCTCCTCACCCCAACCCCTCTCCCATTCCATCGTAGGAGCGCAGCGTGCTGCGCCCTTGATGTGGGCATTTGGCATGATTGGGCGCAGCGTGCTGCGCCCCTACACAATCCCTCACCCCAACCCCTCTCCCACTGCGTGGTAGAGGGGCTTTTTGTCCTGTTTTGCACTCCTCGCCCCTTGTGGGAGAGGAGTGCCGGGAGGTGAGGGGGCAAATCTCAGGCAAAATAGCGCTCCAGCCCATCGACAAGACCCGCCAGGGTGTGCGCGGTGGGGACGATGAGCGCCGTAAATCCGCAGTCACGGGCGGTTGCAGCGGTCTTTGGCCCAATGCAGGCCGCACACAGCGCACGCATCTGGTCGGCTGGCACGCCCCCCTTGCTGAGACGCTCAAGAAAGCCCGTCACCGTAGAGGAACTCGTGAACGTGAGGGCATCAATCGGCCTGTGTGCCAGATCAACACCGCCCTCGCCACACACCGTCTCGTAGGCCGCCACGACATGCACCTCCGCGCCGCGTGCGGCCAGCATGTCCGCGAGAGTAGGGCGGGCAATCGCTGATTCGGGCAGCAGCACCCGCGTGCCTATCTCAATCGGCAGGCTGTGGGCCAGCGCTTCCGCGATGTGGTCCGTCGGGAACAGAATCTGTTCCAGGCCCAGAGACTCGCGTGCTGCTTCCGCAGTGGCGGGGCCAACAACCGCAGTACGGAAGGCCGCGCCTTTCAGCGTGATACCGAGAATTTTGAGGCGTTGTGCCAGGGCGATCACCGTGTTGGCGCTGGTCAGGATGAGCCAACCGAACCGCCCGGCAATCAAATCGATGAGTGATTGATCCAGATCGCGGCTGTCCTGCGGCGGCATGATAGCGATGCAGGGGTAATCCAGCGCGACAGCCCCCCTTGCCCGCAGCAAACGATTCAACGCCTCCGCTTGATGCACAGCGCGGGTGTTCACAATCGCTTTGCCGTTCAGCACCCCGCTCATGCGTGATGCTCCATCAGGTCTTTGGCCCCTTTTCCCAAAGCCTCCTGTGCAAGCGCCATACCCGCCGTAAAAGCGCTCTCCATATCTGTGACCTCTGCGCTGATGCTCACATCCATCTGACGTGTGCCATCCGGCGCAGAGACACGCCCCGACACGACGAACGGCTCCCCTTCGCGGCGCGCATAGGCAGCAGCAGGCATCGAACACCCGCCGCCCAATCCGGCCAGAAAAGCGCGTTCGGCGGTCACGGCCAGCGCTGTCTCCAGATGATGAATCGTCTTGAGCGTTTCCAGGACAGCAGAATCAGGGCGAGTCTGCACCGCGATGGCCCCCTGCCCCGGTGCGGGCAGCATAGCGTCAAAATCAAGCACCTGGGTCACAACATCGATCAGTCCCAACCGTTCCAACCCGGCATACGCCAGCACAATCGCGTCATAATCCCCCTCAGCGGCCAGGGCTTTGCGGATGCGCGTATCCACGTTGCCGCGTATGTTGAGTATTTTCAGGTCGGGACGTTTGTGGAGAAGCTGTGCCGCCCGCCGATAACTGCTCGTCCCGACTCGTGCGCCGTGTGGCAGAGTGACAAGGGTATACCCATCACGGCTGATGAGGACATCAGCGGGATTGGCCCGCATGGGAATGGCCCCAATCACGAGTCCCTGCGGCTGTTCTGTCGGCAGGTCTTTGAGGCTGTGAACCGCACAATCGATGCGCTTTTCATACAGGGCGGCTTCCAACTCCGCCGTGAAGACGCCTTTTCCGCCCATCAGCGGCAGAGGCGTATCCAGAACATGATCGCCGCGTGTTTTGATGATCTCGTACTCAACCCGCAAAGAGGGCTGTGCCGCCTGGAGCAGCGCCATGACATGTCGGGTCTGCCACAGCGCAAGGTCAGAGCCGCGAGTGCCAAAGCGCAGAATATGTGTGGGAGTCGTCATGGCTGTGGCTGCCGCATCGCATCGGGCAGGATGCATTGGAGCGTGCATTGAGAGGCTGCCTGCTCTGTTTGGCCCGCGAAGGCACAGCCCACGTCATGAGTCTGGCCTTCCACCGCATCGACATCATTCAGGGCGAACAATTCGCGCACCGCATGGGCCTGGACGCGCAGACGCGCCGTTGGCTCATGCAGCAGGCGCTTGACCAAGCGATGCACCATGCGCGTGACGATCTGGCGTGTGCGTTCGTCAACATCCGCCAAACGGCTGAGGGTCTGGGCGAGTTCATCCTCGGCGATGCTTTGGCCCCATTCGCGCAGGGTCTTGATGACAGGCGTCACCTGGCGACTGTGAGACCGCTCGGCAAAGCGCTGCATCTCCTGCTGAATGATCGTGTCCACCTGGGGGAGCGCCGCTTTACGCCGTTCAATATTGCTATCCACAACCGATTGCAGATCATCTATATCATACACCTGTACGCCCGCCAGATCGCCAACGCTCTCTTCAACATCGCGGGAAACGGTGATATCCATGATGACCAGCGGGCGTTTATTGCACTGCCGCAGGACAGATGCCATATCATGGCGATAGAGGACAATATGCAGCGCGGCGGTGGCCCAGATCACGGCATCGGCCCACACCAGCGCCTCCTCAAGCTGAAGCCACGTCCGCGCTGTGCCGCCGAATTTCTGCGCCAATGTCTCAGCCCGTGCAGACGTGCGATTGCTGTAAGGGCGCAGCAGCATCCGACGATTGAAGGTGCGGATGACCTCGATGAGTTCCTGTTTGTGGGCGGCTTGTTCGTCGGCGGCCAGTCTGCGCCAGACGGGATCAATCCGGTAAAACACAAACCGAACATACTGGCGGCGGGCAAGCAGCTTGCCGCGATCCTCTTTGCTCGGTTGTGCGGCGGGCTGGTGATTTGTGCCAGGTCTTCCGGTCATGAGTCATTCCACGAGGCAAGCATCAATAAAAACTGTGCCGAAATCTGAGTAAATCTATGCAGAAACCCCAATACATACAAGTGTGAGCCTTGAGAAGTTGGGGATGTCATACATTTTTTTACAAAATGCCGTGATCGATGAAACAACCCTACGGATGGCCGCATGAGTTGTGGCAGGCCCTCTCATCGATTGCTTATAATGGGACGGATGAGGGAACGATTATGCCTGTGATGTCGATCTCTCCTGAATGACGACCTATAAAATCTTCGCCACAAATGCGTTTTTCCAGCGAAGAAGCCCTTGAACTCATCACTCAAAGAAAGGTTTGCGTCATGTGGCCTCGTAAGCTGCTCTTTTTCATCACGGGCCTCCTCCTGGGATGGGGCGTGCTGCGCGATCTAGCACCTGCGGCAGCCCTCGCCAACGGCCTCGCCCTCACACCGCCGATGGGCTGGAACAGTTGGTATGCCTTCGGCTGCAAGCCCACCGAAGAGCTGATTCAGCAGCAAGTCCACGCCTTGATTCGTCTGGGACTGCGCGGCGCGGGCTACGATACGGTGATTGTGGATGACTGTTGGGCCGCAGATCGAGACAGCCAAGGACACATCACGGCCAATGCCAATTTTGGGAGTGGAATACCTGTGCTGGCGGCCTACTTGCATAAGAATCGCTTCAAACTGGGCCTATATTCCAGTCGCGGCATGCGTACCTGCATGGATTTTACCGGCTCTGAGGATTATGAGGCGCTCGATGCCCAGACCTTTGCTGATTGGGGTGTTGATTATGTCAAGTACGATAACTGTCCGTATACGCAGGATGGCATTGATATCGAGCGCCGCTACAAGGCCATGCGTGATGGCATCCTGGCGACGGGCCGCCCGATGATCTTCAGCATTTCGATGTGGGAGTTTCAGGGCTGGCAGCCAGAGACGGGTCATCTCAGCCGCACGATGGGCGATATTCAGGACACATGGGCTTCCAATCTGGAACACTTCCTCCGCAATTCCGCCTATGCCGCGTATGCCCATCCCGGCTACTGGAATGATCCCGACGTGCTGCATCTTGGCGGCGGCATGACGACCAATGAGTATCGCACAACCTTTAGCCTGTGGGCGCTTTCGGCGGCTCCGCTCATCATCAGTGCCAACCTGTACGGCCTGCCGGATGGCACACTCAAAATCCTGCGTGATAAAGACGTGATTGCGATTGATCAAGACCCACTGGGTGTGCAGGCTGTGCAGATTGGCAACTCAGGGCCTGGGAAAACGGTCTGGTCGAAGCAGTTGAGCACGGGCGAATATGCTGTCGGCCTGCTCAATGAAGAGGACGAGACGAGCGCGGACATCAGCTTTGATGGCGGGATGCTAGGTCTGGGGAGCTATGAGGTGCGTGATGTATGGGCCAAGCGCAAGATGGGGACATACAGCGGCGTGTATACGGCCAGCGTCAAGCCGCATGGGATTGTGCTGCTGCGGATCACACCACGATAGAAGGATTATCCCATCATTGTCTCGTCCAACTCCGCAATGATAGATAACGGATGTTGTCGTAGGGACACGGCAGGCCGTGTCCACAGATTCGGACGAGGCGGGCCTCGTCCCTACAAGTCATCATAAATATCCGTCACAATGATCGTGACAGGGATACACTCCCTCTCCAAAAATTTGGAGCCACTATGAGCCAATACATCCTCACTGAGGAACAGTTTGCATTCATGAAGAAACATCATGCCGAAATTGAATACAGCATAGTGCATTGTTCATCTGACGGACATGATTTTATTGCCACACTTGAGGCGTCAGAAGAGTATAAAGTCCTCTTTGGCGATATGTTCTGGGACGATGCCTATGATCGCTACGAAGACATACCCAGATATGACAGAAGTCTCAAGGCAGAGTTGAGAGTCAGTCTTGCGGCCTCGTCTCCTAAAAATGGACAGGTGGCGACAGACGATCTCTTCTCCGTAGACGATCTGATTCGGCTTCGAGATGAGGCACGCAAAACGGTGAAATGACCTGTCGAGATGCAACGACCTCGACAGGCGATAGAATTTAATTCTCGCTCTTGCCGTTTCCGTCCGTCGCCGCCTGCATCAGCAGCGTCAGGCGTTCGGCCATCGCTGCCGGATCGGGGTGCAAACCGTCTTGCAGCAGCGCCGTCTCAAACAACTGTTCAATCACGACGTTCAGCAGCGGATTATTGCTGTCGGACTGCACCATATGGGCCAGATTGTGCAGCAGCGGGTGGCGCGGGTTGAGTTCCAGCGTCTTCACGGGCAGTTCGTAATCACGATCCAGCATACGATTGATGCGGTACATATGCCGCTGATTACCGGCCTCGGTGTTGACGAGACGAGCCGCGCTGCCCACCAGCACCTTGCTCTCCTTCACATCTTTCACGCGCTCGCCAAGCACCGATTTCACGCGCTCCACCAGCGAACCAAACTGATCGGCTTCGACGGATTCGGCGGGCGTCTCATCGGCTTTGGCCTCACCAATGTCTTTGAGATCAATATCGCTGTCATCCACGCTGCGGAACTTGTAGGTTTTGTACTCCGTCAGGCCCATCGGCAGCATGGCGTCCACCGGATCGCTGAAATACAGCACCTCGATTCCGCGCTGGCGGAAGGCGTCCAGATGCGGGCTGCGGCTGGCGCTGGCGAAATCATCGGCGATGACGTAGTAAATCTCGCTCTGGCCCTGGGCCATGCGCTGGGTGTACTCATCCAGCGAGATGAGCATATCGGCCTTGTTATCCTGGGTTGAGGGGAAGAACAGCAGACCCATCAGATCATCACGATCTGCCGCCGTGACGACAAGCCCCTGCTTGAGATGCCGCCCGAACGCCTGGAAAATCTTGAGATAGGTCTCGCGCTCGTTGCTGGCAAGGCGCTTGAGTTCGCTTAGGACTTTGGTCGTGATCGTCTTCTTGAGATTCGCCATGATGCGATCCGCTTTGATGCTCTCGCGGCTCACGCTCAGGGGCAAATCTTCGCTGTCCACAATGCCCTGCACAAAGCCGAGATATTCGGGCAGCAGGTCTTTGTTGTATTCCTGGATTAGCACTTTGCGGGCATACAGCTTGAGGCCGGGTTCGCGGCGCGAGGCAAACATGCCCATCTCCGGCGAGGACGGGATGAACATGAGCGCATAGAACTGCATCGGCACATCGGCCCGCATGTGAATGGTGTGCAGCGGCTTGTTGAAGTCCATCGTCAGCATCCGATAGAAGCCCTCATAGTCCTCCGCGCTCACCTCACGCGGTGATTGACGCCACAGCGCGGTTTGTTTGTTGGCGGGTTCGGGCGTCTCATTCACATAGATCGGGAAGGCGATGTAATCCGAATGATGCTTGATGGCGTCTTTGACCTGCCATTCATCGATGAAATCTTTGGCGTCTTCTTTCAGATAAATCGTGATCTCTGTGCCGCGTGTGGCCTTCTCCGCCGTGTCAATCGAATACGACGTG
Organism: Anaerolineae bacterium; assembly: GCA_034436915.1. Lineage (GTDB taxonomy): Bacteria > Chloroflexota > Anaerolineae > Aggregatilineales > Phototrophicaceae > JALHOR01. The sequence continues at coordinate 16,857 of DAOTUR010000284.1, read as the reverse complement.
CCGCCATCGGCCTCCCACAGCACCGCCTCGGCATCCGACTTATACGAGCGCGACAGCACGCGCACCTTGTCCGCCACCATGAACACACTGTAGAAGCCCACGCCGAACTGCCCGATCACGTTCTGGGCGGCATCTTTGTTGGGGCTGTTTTGCAGCGACTCGATGAAATTCTTCGCCCCGCTGCGGGCAATCGTGCCCAGATTCTCAATGACTTCATCGCGGGTCATGCCGATGCCCGTGTCGGTGATTGTCAGCGTGCGATTTTCAGCATCAGTCTTGATGCGAACTTCGAGCGGTGCTTCGGGATCAAGAATCGTGGCATTCGTCAACTGCTCAAATTGCAGGCGGTTGAGCGCATCCGACGCATTCGAGAGCAGTTCGCGCAGGAAGATTTCCTTATCGGTATACAGCGAATGAATCAGAATATTGAGAAGCTGCTGCGTTTCGGCCTGAAACGTCCGTGTTTCACTCATTGGTGTTTGTTTCCCCTGAACTTCTCTAAACGATCAATCGTCCCTGTTTGTACCACAGGCGCGTAAGAAGTAGATAAATGTTTGGACTGATGTGGCCCGTTGCAAATCCCCCATCCTTCCATCACAATTCATGGATACATGCCGACTGACATTGAAAGAGACCCCTGATGCGCTTCATCGATCTACGCAGCGATACCGTCACCGAACCCACCGATGCCATGCGCCACGCGATGGCAAACGCCCCGGTTGGCGATGATGTGTATGGCGAAGACCCTACCGTCATCCAGCTTCAAAATGATGCGGCGGAATTGTTCGGGCAGGAGGCGGGCCTGTTCGTCACGAGCGGCACGCAGGGTAATCTCGTCTCACTGCTCACGCACTGCGGGCGCGGCGCTGAAATCCTGGTTGGCGATAAATCGCATATTTTCACCTATGAAGCCGGCGGTATGGCGGCATTGGGCGGCATTATCCCGCACATCGTCCCGGTGCAGGACGATGGATCGCTCTCATTGGATGTGCTGCAAGCGAAAGTGCGCGGCGACAACGAACATTTCCCGCGCACATGCCTCGTCTCGATTGAAAATACACAGGGGACTGTCGGCGGGATGCCGCTGGATGCCGCCTACATGCACGCAGTGGCCGAGTTTGCCAAACACAACGGCCTGAAATTCCATGTCGATGGGGCGCGTATTTTTAACGCGGCGGCGGCCTGCGGCGTGAGCGTGGCCGAATTGACAGCCGGTGCAGACAGTGTGACCTTCTGCCTATCGAAAGGGCTGTGCGCTCCGGCGGGATCGGTGCTGGTGGGCAGCAAAGCCTTCATCGCGGAGGCGCGGCGCACGCGCAAGATGCTCGGCGGCGGTCTGCGGCAGGTGGGTATTCTGGCGGCGGCAGGCTTGATCGCGCTGCACGAGATGCGCCTGCGTCTGCATGAGGATCATGCCAATGCCGCTGTGCTGGCCGAGGGCTTGAGCGAAATTCCGGGCCTGCGCGTCATGAGTCACGCGACCAATTTTGTCTTCTTCTGGCTTGAGGAGGATGCTAAACTCTCGCCCGCCCAATTCCAGGCCGCGCTGAAAGAGCATGATATTCTGCTCAGTCCGTATCCGGGCTTTGAGCGCAAATTCCGCTGCGTGACGCATTATTGGATCACACCCGAACGCATTCAGACCGTCGTTGATACCGTGAAGCAGGTGCTGGCTTAAATCGCACCCACAATAACGGGATATATGGGGCGCAGCGTGCTGCGCCCCATTCTCAGCCGATGTGGTCTTTAAGCCACGCCACAGCTGCCTGAATCACGGGATCATTGGCTGATGGACCATAATGCAGCCAATCAATCCTGACCTCCTGATCGGGATCAAGTTTGCCGTTGTAGACTGTTCCTGTCCGATCAGCCGGAATGCTTTCAGCGATCCCGAGAACAGCTCCATCGTCCAATTCGCGCATAGCAACAGCCGTCATAAGCCCCTCAGTCGCTTCGCCAAAGGTGCGGAGATTCGGTCGCCCTCGGAAGGCCACCAGCGTCATTTCGCCTGCACTGCCCGTGAATCCGCTGGTCAAAACCGCCACCGGGACGTTCGCCGGATCAAGCGCCAGAGTGGGTGTGCTGGACATGGTTACCGCTTCGGGCTGTTCCACCTCTGATTTTTTGTAGCAGGCCGCGCTATTCAGGTAGAACCAGTGAATTGGCGGCTGGTTGGCATTGTTGTGGATGAATGCCCCGATTTCGCCTTCGCCCATCAGAGGGCCTGCTCCGGCAATCATCGGCCACATGTTGCCCCCACGATTACAGCGCAGATCAACGATCCACGCTTTTGCACCCCGAACTCCCGCCTCGCGAATCGCCTGTTGAGCGCAGTCTGCATACTCCTGCTGCTGTTGTGGCGGTCCCTGCACAAACAGTTCAAGATACCCAATATTGTCTTCAAGCAGGCAGCCATACGGCAGCGGCGCTTTCTCGATTTCAGCCGCCTCAAATTCAATCTCAATCGGCTGTCCATTCCGTCGAAGAGAAAGACGGATCGGTTTTGTATTATCCATCAGCACACGGCGGCCATCCGGGGATGGTTTGAGATCCTCGCCGTTGATTTTTTCAATTACATCCCAGCGCTTAACTCCTGCCCGTTCCGCAGCACTGTCAGGGAAAATTTCGCTGATGACACCATTAGGCCACAGCGGGACAATTCCAAAGGCCAGTGGCGTTCCTGTTGGGCCAGCAGTGGCTTTTTCTGCGGCCCCCATGAAGAAGCTGTGGTTGTCATTGATGGCATCCATCACCATACGAATCGCCGGGTAGCAGTCAGCGGGTGTCTGGGCATTGGCGACCATGTTCTCCGCACGAGTGCGTAGGGCCTAATCATTGATGCGCGGTGCATAGTAGGCTGTGTTCTGAAGCAAATCGAGAACATCCGTGAGATATTTCATATGTCTCCTGTCTCATAATCACTCTTATATCATAAGTCCGGCAATCTTTATATAAAAGTAGAGTTCATATTCTCACTTTGGAGCGCTATGGCCGGACACAGTCTATGATCCTATGATTGACCTTTGTGTCCTGTGTCGCTTCGTGGTTAAATCCTTTTCAATCACATAGCGATGAAATGCCTTATTGCTTATGACCAAACCTGAATTGTTTGATCCCACCGATGATGACCTTGAACTGCCCATTGGGGTAAAAACAGCCGCTCTCCCAATTGACGAGGCGGAGGAGGCCGACAAGGACAAACACGAAGAGGATGAGCCTGCCACCATCTATCGCGGCGGCACAGGCGATCCGGCGTTTGGCTTCCTGCTGGCATTGGCCCTCAGCATCGGCCTGACGCCCATGCTGCCGCAAAATGCCGATCTGCGCTATACGCTGGCGTGGGGATCGCTGGCCGGGGTGAGCATCGTCGGCTGGCTGCTGGGCAATGCCGAGCGCATCGGCCAGGAGATGCCGGAAGATATTGCCTGGGGCATCGGCTTTGGGCTGCTGGCGGGGACGCTGTTTTTGCTCTTTGGCGGCGATGTGCTGAGCAAAACCTCGCACTTGATCTTCCCTGGCATGACAGCGGGGACGCTGCTCGCCTACCTGATTTTCGTCGCGCCGCTGGCGGAGACATTATTCTTTCGCGGGGTGCTCCAGCGCACGCTTGATTTCTGGGTGGTGGGGCTGCTGGCCGGATTGTGGAATATCATCCTGTTCTTCCCGGTCATGTGGGCCGATGTACTCAAGGGGCCTGCGGTGGCGATTGTGATTGCCATCTCGTTCGTCACGATGAATCTGCTCTACAGCTATGTGCGCGAGCGCAACGGCCTCGCGGCGGCATGGCTGTGCCAGATCGTCGGCTTGATGATGACGGTGTTTATCCCGTTTTTGTAGGGCCGAGATGCATTGTGATGATTTCTTTGCGCTCTTTGCGCCTTTGCGGTTCAATAATAGATGAAACCACCATGAATTGGAGACACCATTATGGCCGTCAATGTGGATGCGATGCTGCGTGCCGCCGTTGAAGCCTATCGCGCTGGCAATAAGGCCGCTGCCAGGGCCTTACTGGATAAAGTCCTGGAAGTCGACGAATACAACGAGAATGCCTGGATGTGGATGAGTGCCGCTGTCGATACGCCGGAAGAACAGCGCACCTGTCTTGAAAATGTCCTCGTCATCAATCCCAAGAACGAAAAAGCCCGCATGGGCATGAAGAGCCTGGGCTTTGATCCGGATTCAGCCTCATCTGCCCCCGCTGCGCCGTCCGCTGCCAGCGCCTCAGTCTTCACCGCCAATGATTTTGGCGGCGATTCGGGCGGAGCGTCGGTCTGGGATGACGATGCATCGCCCACCGCCTCCAGCAGCGCCAGCAGCACCAGTTTTCGCGGCAGCGACGCCAGCAACAGCGATCTGGACAGTTGGATCAGCGGTATGGGCATTGGCTCGGCCCCCAAGCAACCCTCGTTAGCGCCGACGCCACATCCGTTCAGCGATGCCATTATCGGCGATGATATCGAGGACGACGATATCAGCTTCGACGAATTCGATGATCGCATGAACAACATGTTCAACGAAGATGAGTTCGATGTCGATACTTCGGCTCCGTCTAAGCCCGCCCCCGCCCGCTCCTCATCGCCCGCCAGTCGCCCGATCCCCCCGGCCTCTTTTAGCTCCCCCTCGATTTTTGATGAGGAGGAGGACGATGGTGAGTCGCCGTTTGATGATGATATCGGCGGCATGACCGACGAAGATTTTGATGACTTCAACGCGATGTTGAGCGAGCCGCCGAGCGCTGCGCCTGCTCCAAGTCGTCCATCATCGGGGCGTCAATCACCTGGGCGCGACTCGTCGCCGCGTCCCTCAGCTCGTGCTGCCGCGCCTGCCAGAGAAGAAGCCGACGCCGGAACACCGCCTGAACCCGCCCAACTTTTCGCCATGATTCCTAAAGAGGTCGAGGTGGCAAGCCGCTTGCCCGGCGAGGATGAAGAATCGCCGCGCCCGCTGCTCATCGGCGTGATTGTGCTGTTCGTGCTCAATCTGGCGGCCCTGGGCTTTTTGCTGATGAATGCTGCCTAGCGTCCGCCCTAGACAATAGGCCGCCCTGTTTGATAAAATGCAACACTGTTTAGGCCGAAAATTCGATAACACGCGGCGTTTCTCGTTCGCGTTGGGGATAATTCAAGACAATGGCAAACCACAAATCAGCAGTTAAACGCATTCGTCAGAGCGAGAAGCGCCGCATCCAGAACCGTGTCTTCCGTAATCGTGCTCGTACCCTCGTCAAGAAGGCTCGTACCGCGATTGAAGGCGGCAAGGATGTGACCGCAGCCGAGGCCGCAACGATGGCCGCGATCCGCGATCTCGATATGCTCGCCAGCAAGGGTACTGTCCACAAGAACAACGCCGCCCGCCGTAAGAGCCGCCTCATGAAGCAGCTCAACACCCTCAAGACGGCCAAAGCGTAATCGCGCTTTTTCCTATACGATCACTATGCAAAGGCCGCTGAGAGATATCTCGGCGGCTTTTGTATTCTTCTCTCCTACTACCCGCCACAATGATAATGACAGATACGCACGACGGTTTGTAGGGACATGACATGTCATGTCCGAATCGATGGATAGGGCGTGCCAGAACAGGACATGGCGTGCCATGTCCCTACAACCACCACATCCTTTATTCCTAAAGATCAGTGTGGCGGGGTTCTACACGGGACGAGGCCAAATGACCTATCCGCCCACCCGCGTGAAAATCGCCGCCAGCCGGGGCGCACCGTCAATGGATTGATCCTCATAGGCGAGTGTCCACTCCGGCGATTGGCGCAGTGCCTCCGCAAGGCCGCTGGTGGCCTCCACAACAACAAGGCGAATATGGTATTGATCGAGGACGGTTTGCCAGCCGTCCCACCCCTGCGCCGTGTTGTAATAGGTCGTCAAAAAATCGCCGTAGAGATCGGTGCGCCCATCAATGAAGACCTTGTACTGTGGCGCGGCAAACATCAGGTAGCCGCCCCAGTTGTAGCTGTTGAACATCAGGCCGGGCGGATTGTGCGTATTGAGATACTCCACCGCTTTGATGGGCAAATATTTCTCCTGCGCCTGCCGAACGGTGGCAGGCAGCAGCACGCCAAGCGCATACAGCCCTACGCCCAGGATCACCACCACCAGAAAAATCGCGTTCAGGCGGTTAAAACGCGCTGACGCCAGCGCACGACGGGCTTGCAACCAGCCGCGCTCACGCAGCGCATTGGCCGTGAGATCGCTGAGGACAGGCGTGGCGACGGTGGCAAAGAACGCGACATTGCGCCCATACATCAGCGCCAGAAAGAACGAGCCGCTCACCAGCGCAAAGAATGTCCAATCGAAGGGGGCACGGCTGACCCACGCCGCCGCGAACAGCGCCATCGTCAGCAGGATGAAGGGCCATGTCTCGCGGCCCTGGAAATCAGGCGAGTTCCATTCCTGGATATACTGGCGCAGCGCCCCAATATTCACCGTCTGGAACGGGACAGCCAGCATCGCCGTGCCGTAGGGATTGACCAGCAGGGCCAGCACGCTCAGGCCGATCATGCCGGCGAGTTTGCCAATTTTGGGCCATGCCAGCGCAGGTAAGCCCATCAGCCGATTGAGCATTTCCCCCACCAGCGCCCCGCCCATGAGCAAAAAGCCAATCGAGAAGCCCGCGTGCAAATTGCCCCAGATGCCCATGATGATCGGCAGCGCCCACAGGTGATCTCGCCCGCGCTTGGCATCGATCAGAAGGGCCAGCACGAGACAGCTCAGGAAAAAGGTAAACATTTGAGGTCGCGCCGACCAGAACACGGCTGCGGTGGCCGCGCCCAGGATCATGATGAAGGCCCGCACCAGCGGTGTGCCAGGGCTGACGCGGTAGAGGATCATCATGCCGCCCACCGCAAGAGCGGCTTGCAGCAGCGACAATCCGGCGCTGTCCAACGCCTGATAGACGCCGTACATGATGACCTGTGCGCCCCACGAATGATTGATCCAGGGTTCGCCCGCTTTGGTGTGCGAGAAGGGATCGGTATAAATCATGCCCTGGGTGAGCGTGACCTCGCCGCTGCGAATATGCCACCATGTATCGGTATCCACCGGAACACGAATCGCCAATGCCGCGAGAAGACACACGAGAATCAGGGCAATCGTGCGGTCAAGTGTGAAGGCACGCATGGAGCCATCCGCCTTGTGCATGAGCTGAATATCAAGCCTGATTGTATCGGTGTCGCACACAAATAGACAATGTGAGGATGTGAACCGCAAAGAGCGCAAAGACCTTATGACTCTCTTTGCGTTCCTTTGCGTCTTTGCGGTTTAAATCCGTTTGAGAGATTGGCAGCATACGCAACAGGGGGCAAAATCTTAGCGGTCTAACTCATCGAGATCAAAGCCCCATAACGCTCTGTACTTCATAGCAGAGGAGAGGGACATCTCAATTCCACAAAGGGTGACGTGGGAGAACGGTAGCGATCTGTTGCCATTTGCCAGTACCATGTTGCACTCAGGATGTCACGCAAACCTTGTATATACATCTGCACATCCGTATTCAAGTCCATAGTCCCAAAATCAGGAACGGTATCGCAGGCTTCCACAAACTTTGCAGTGTCGTAATTGATCGATTCTATTGCACAATGCACGGCCTGCTCAAAGGTAAGTCCTGCCGATTGCATCAATACAGCCAGCAGATTGAACTGCGACCCCATGTCGATCACTTCTTTTTCATAGGAAAAGAGATCATTCGTGAGCGTTGCAATACGTCCACAGAGCAAACTCATATCATGAATATGAGGATGATTATGAATTTTTTGAGGCAGAAAACGATTCGCCGCAAATTCTATCGAGTTGATGGATGTCCAAATCCCACCATCAAGCTCTCGAACACGAAAATACTCTTCGGCGCTGTTATAGTGTTCAGGTTCAGTCATTGATTGAGGCCGGGTTGACATGAGATGCTCGGTAAGGACTTTAACGAAGTGTTCAAACCATGTCGGATTTGAGAGTTGTAAAAAGTGATGATGAAGGGCGAGGGCCGTATCATAAAGCAAATGCTGCTGACAAGGCATGGCCGCGTCGCCCAGGCAGAAAATTTCAATCACTTTTTTAAAGTGACGGGGTAGATCAAGGGTTTCAGGATGGGGATGCAACTTATGACGATCATAAAGATCATCGATATAATACAGAAGATTAGACAGAAGGCTTAACGCGACAAGCCGCTCAGCCGTTGTGTCTGGAAACATGAAATAGGTCATGCTCTGATAATTGTGGTAATGCGGGAGTTTGATGTTCAGAGTCTGGCTGATATCGCTTATGATCGTTTCGATCTCTTCAAACTGAGGATAGAGACGAAGCGGAAAATGCTGTGCCAGATGCAGATCACTTAAGCATAGAAGGTCATTGTCTGAGGTCATGTCGCTTTCCTTTTCTACAAATTCATCTCTAACACGCCGAGGAACAGTTCAATTCAACGGATCTGTTTTTATCTAGGGGTTGGCATCATAACGCCCTTGTACCTGTGAAGAGATAGCAATCCCCTCCATTTGATTAAGATAAGCAAACGTTTCTTCATAGGTGGCGAAAGATTTATACGAAATCCCTGCCATCTGTGCGAGGAGCGACGCCATGAAACGCGCAATCGGATTTATATTCAATCCAACCATAAGGACACGGCCTATATTGGGGTGATATGGATGTTTCATCTTGCGGGCGAGGTTCAGGTTTGGCATATTTTTGATGAGCCTGAGATCAACAATGAGGTGGATTTTATGGGTCATATGTTCAAGGACATCCAGAAGTACCTGATCATATTCATCCAATATAGAATCTGTGATATTCTGCGGTAACGCAACTTTGCAGACGAGATCTTCAACGATCCACTCAAATTCAAAATTCGTCGTCATACTCTATCCCTCTCCAATCGCTCTCAAGGAGCATACATTTTGGGTCTCAGGCTAACACGCTTTATTTAAAACGCAACAACAAATTTTGATTTTAATGTGTATCCCAAGTATACAAGAAAAAGCGTTATATCTTTCTCAATAAATAAGAAATTCTTGTAAATTTAAAATTTTCTGATGTACTCAGGGTGAGGTTCCTCACCCTGTTTCGGGCATCTCTATCGTCAGTACGGGCGGTGATATTGGTACTGCGGAATTTCATCGTCATGAGGGGTGTGATAGATAAGCGTATTGATGGAGGCCGTGACGGGGTAGCGCTCCGGCAGTCCCAATGTGTCCAGCCGACCACGCCCAATATCGTTTTCATCCTGATGCATGGCAAACATGAACATCGCCACCACAATATCGCCATGCGTCACCGCCGCAATTTCCTGTCCCTCATAGGTGCGGCGCATCTCGGCAATGAAGGCCCGTACACGCCGCCGAATATCGCCGGGCTGCTCATGCGGCGGTTCCGTCCCGCTGTAGAGATCAAAGTTGGTCAGTTCCAGGATATCGTGTGAGACTCCATCATGCGGTGAATGCACCTCAATCAGACGCTCGTCTGTGATGATGGTGAGAGGCGTCTCGCGCTGCTGCACAATGAGCTGTGCGGTCTCCTGGGCGCGTTCCATCGGGCTGGCATAGAGGGCTGCCAGAGGCCGATCTTTGAGATAACGTCCGGCAGATGCGGCCTGTTCGCGGCCTGTAACACTGAGTTGATAGCCCGGCAGACGCCCATACAAAATCCGTTCGGGATTGTGAACTTCGCCATGCCGCACCAGATGAAGTGTGAACACTGCGCTCATTGAAAATAAAAGCCTTTCAAATATGATGGATTGTTACGGCATTGTACGGCTAAAATCGCCTCTTTCGCAGGGCAGGCTCTTTCGCTATGCTTGCCACGCAATAAGGCATGGAAGGAACTTCTGTATGACACGATGGCGTTGGTCAGCGCTTCTCACAAGTCTTACCCTTTTTTTCGCGTCACCCGTATTTTTTGCGTCACCTGCGGCGGCGAAAGACAACGCTGAGGCGGCCCGCTTCGTCTTCACCGGGCCGTGTGCTGAACTGAATACTGAGGTCTGGCGCAGCGAGGCCTGTGATGCGTTCATGGCCGCGCACCCGCACCCGGTGTTTGAGCCAGCGGTGGGCTATGATCCCAAGCGCGACAACAAAGCCCATTCCCGCGCCATCTATTTGCCCGACGAGGCTCCGCCCTTCCCGCTGGCCTGGATGAAGCGCAACTGGTATTTCATGGATGGGCCGGGCGTGAAGCCTGCCAAAGATGATTGGACGAACAAGCGCTTCGTCGAACGCTATAACATGTTCTATCTCTATCAGGCCGTCGAAATTGATAATATTGTCTGGTATCTCATCGGCCCCGGCCAATGGATGAAAGATGAATTTCTCGCCGTGCTGCACATTCCCACGCGCCCGGAGAAGGTGTCAGGCCGCTGGGTGATGATCGACGAGTCACAGCAAATTCTCGTCGCCATGCAGGACGATACGCCCGTCTGGGCGACGCTGATTGCCAGCGGCGATTGGTTCACCTGGACGAGTTTGGGCCTGTTCCAGGTGTATGCGCGGGCCGAGGCGCTCCAACTCTCAGGGCCGCCCGGCGTCGAGCCGCCCAAATATGATTTTCGCTCCAACTGGCTGCTGTTCTTCGATGATCAGCAGGCCATCCACAGCGTGAACGATCATAATCTGTTTGGCTACCCGGCCAGCTATGGCTGCATCAATATGGTTCCGGGTGACGCGAAATGGCTGTGGGATTTCCTCAATGTGAATGGCGATGAGTGGGACGCCGATCTCAAATCTTTCCTGGTCGATGTGCCGGAGAAAGCGCCCTATGTGTATATCTATCGCAGCCCGCGTTTCCCAGAATCGATTGCGTGGTAGTTGATGACCCCAAAAACACCTGCGACCACGCCGCCGCGCCGTGCCCTGCCTGTCCGATTTTTGACTTTTTTGGGCCTTATAGGGCTGGTGCTCGGCGTGGGATTGGCGCTGGATTTGCGGGCGCATGGGCTGATGTGGCGCTTCTTCTGGTCGCAGACGGGCGAAGAGTCGCCGGCGGGCCAGATTCGCGGCATGATGGAGTTGATGGGCAACCTCATCCGCCTGCCGCTGAACACAGCCCCACTCACACCGATCAACAACGCCAGCGACAATCCCTATGGCGTGAACACCTTCCTGCAAAAAGAGGTCGAAGCGCCCAAAATTCGCGCCATGCTCCAGATGATCAAAGAGGCGGGCTTCGTGTGGCTGCGTCAGGAGTTCCCCTGGGAAGACATTGAGATTCATGCGCGGGGTGATTTCACGGATCGGCGCTCGGATCGCAACGGCGATGGTGTGATCGACAAGACAGACGAGGTGAACGCCTGGGACAAATACGATCAGATGGTGGCGCTGACGCAGGACTACGGCCTCAAGATGATGGTGCGTCTGAGCAATCCGCCCAACTGGTCGCAGAGCGCAGACAACAAGCATATCACCCTCGCCGATGATTACGGCCCGCCCGAAGATGTACAGGATTTCGTCAATTATGCGGTGGCGGTGGCGACGCGCTATAAAGGCCGCATCACGCATTATCAGATCTGGAATGAGCCGAATCTCTATCCCGAATGGGGCGAGAATTTCGCCAATCCTAAAAAATATGTCGATATGCTGTGCCGTGTGCATGATGCCCTGAAAGCAATTGATCCCAACATCGTCATCATCACGGCGGCGATTGGCCCCACCGTCTCGCTGGATGGTTATCAGGGCTATCAGGATGTGGTGTATCTGCAAAACATGTATGATCTCGGCGCGGCCCGCTGCTTTGATGTGCTGGCGGCGCAGGGCTACGGCCTGTACAGCGGCCCGACAGATCGGCGGCAGCGTGTGACGACAGTCGGCTATGCGCGGCATATCTTCTACCGTGATATCATGGTCGCCAATGGCGATGCCGCCAAACCGATCTGGTTGAGCGAGGCGGCGTGGAATGCCGTGCTCGATTCGCCGCTGCCGCCCGATCAGATCAAGCAGTATGCCGATTTTGGCCTCTCGACCAAAGAGCAGGCGGCGCGGTATATGCCGCTGGCCTATCAGCGGGCGAATGAGGAATGGCCCTGGATCGGTCAGATCAGCTACTGGTTCTTCACCAAGCCCGATCCATCCGGTCAGGATTTGTCGCTGTATTATTTCCGCATGGTCGAGCCGGATTATTCGCCCGAAAAACCGACGTTTACGCCGCTGCCCGTGTATAACAGCGTCAAACAATATTTGACGCAGATCGCGCAGAATCCCGTCTTAGAATTGGGGACGCATCAGACCGAACATTGGGCGATCAAGCCTGATGACACGGCCCAGATGCAGAAGAACGACACGGCTGAGTTCGGGCAGGCGCTGTCCACATCGCTGATTCGCTTCACGATGGCCGGCACGGGCGGTGCGATACGCATGAAATCTGCCTCAGCGCTGACCCTGAGCTACGATGGCACGCTCACACCGATTGACGCGGCGGCGGATTGGGTCTCCATCGCGCTCCCGCAGACAGCGCAGGTGAGCGTGCATGTCGTGTCGCTGTATGCGGATGCGCCATTTCTGGTGGACAGTGTAACGATCACAAATGACACGGCCCGCTCTTTGCTGCCGACGCTGCTGGTTGGCGCGGCGGTGGGGCTGTTCACGCTGGGCGTGCTGCTGGTGGGCGTGTGGCGGCGCTTGCGGTAATGGGTCTTGTAGGCATGGCACGCCATACCCCTACGAAAACCTCTTGTCTGATGTCTATAGCTCATCAAATATCTCCGTCAAATTGTGTTTTCTCGCCCTGTTCATCAAGGATGACCCTTTGTTTACAACGCGCAATGTCACCATCGGCTTGATTCTCGCTCTGCTCCTGATCGCCACTGCTGCCCGCTTTCACAATCTCGGTACACAGTCGCTTTGGTATGACGAGGGCGTGGCCTATGGGCATTCGCAGCGCACGCTGGCCGAGATGATCCCGATGCTCAAGCGCAATGTGCATGTCCCCGCCTATTTTGGCTCGCTGGCCCTGTATGAGGATTTTGTCGGATCGAGCGAGTTTGGGCTGCGCTCGCTGTCGGCGTTTTTCAGCATCCTCAGCGTGGCGCTGGCGTATACATTAGGACGGCGCTTGTTCGGACAGGCGGCAGGATTGGCGGCGGCGGCCTTCACCACGCTCAACACCTTCAGCGTGTATTACGCGCAGGAGGCCCGCATGTACGCGCTGCTGGCCGCTGTCGGAACGGCGGCTATGATCGCGTTTGCGGCGTTCTGGTTGGACGATAAAACGTGGCAAACAGGGCGCGATGCAGCAGGGCGCAATGCAGCATTGCGCAATGCTGCATTGCGCGATACAGTAGGCCGCAATATATTGCGGCCCTACAGTCAATTCCCCATGTTCAAATATGGATTGGCGCTGGCCCTCATCAATGCGGTGGGCATGTATACGCATTTCAGCTATGCGCTGGTGATGATGGCCCAGGGCGTGCTGGCGGTGCTGTGGTTGCTGGCCGATGCGGTGCAGGCGTGGAAAAAACAGCTCTCATGGCGGCAGGTCGTGCAGGAATTCATCGCCTACAGCGCCGCCAATCTTGTGACGATTGCGCTTTTTTTGCCCTGGCTCGGCACAGCCTTGTCTCAAACCAGTTCGCAGCCCAATATCAGCGATGTTGTGCCGCTGGAACGTCTCCTCGCAACGCTGCAAGGCTGGCTCACGTTTGGCATCACCTACCTCGACAATATGCGCGGCATGGGGGCGGTGCTGTATTTCCTGCTCGTCTTCGGCCTGATCGTGATGCCGTATCAGGGGCGGCGGGCGTGGTGGAAGATGCTGCTGCCTGTCCTATGGGTACTGGTGTCATTGGCGCTATATCTCAAGCTTGATTTGTATGAGCGCTACATTCGCTTTTTGCTCCCGGCGCAGATTGGCATGGCGCTGTGGATGGGACGCGGCATCGCGGGCCTGTGGCAGCTTCGCACCCGCCGCGCCGTCCCACCCCTGACGTATCTGCCGCGTGTGGCGGCTGTCTTCGCCACCGCCGCACTCATGGTCAATCTGACGAATGGGCTGGATTTGCTCTATCACGCACCCGCTTATCAGCGCGATGATTATCGCGGCCTCGCCCAAACCATCGCCCGTGAAGCCAGCGCCCAGGATGCTGTGATCGTGAGTGCGCCGGGGCTGCAAGAAATTTTTGGCTATTATTATCGCGGCGCGGCCCCGGTCTATCCGCTGCCGCACGAGACCGATATCGCCGCAGAAACCACGCGCATTGTCTCACAGCATCCGCGCATCTATGCCGTGCTGTATGGCGCGGCGGAGCAAGACCCGTCCAACAGTGTTGAGACCACGCTCAATCAAACGGCCTTCCAGGTCAGCGATGAATGGTGGAACGGCAGCGATATTCGCCTCGTGCGCTATGCTGCACCGTATGATTTTAAGACGCTCACGGTCTCGGATGCCCATTTTGGGCCGCACATCATATTGGCGCAGTATGGCGTCAGTGGCACAGATTTTCACGATGGGGATGTGGTGCAGGTGCGGCTCATGTGGCAGACGGATGCGCCGCTGGATGTGCGCTATAAGGTCTTCGTGCAGCTTCTGGATGCCAACGGCATTCTGGCGGCCCAGCGCGACAGTGAGCCGGGCGGCGGGCAGGCCATCACGACGACATGGACGCCCAACACGCCCATCACCGACAATCACGCCCTGCTGCTCAAGTCAGGTTTACCCGCAGGCCCATATACGCTGATTGTGGGTTTGTACGATTTGAATGATGCGACACAGCGCTTGGCGGTGAAGGGGGAGACAGCGCTGACATTGGGGACAATTAGAGTCAAATAATACCCTCACCCCAACCCCTCTCCCACTGCGTGGTAGAGGGGCAGAATAACCAGAAGCGTACGTAACCTGAGTTTTGGATAGCTCATCAAGACCATTCTTGCCTCATCGCCAGGGACTGAAAGTCCCTGCCTCCCGTGTTGCGCGGTTGAAAACCCCGCAGAAACAGGCCAAAGATGAGTCTGAGAGCGGGACTTTCAGTCCCGCAAAAGGCAAGGCAGGGGTTTTCAACCCCTGACGACCCCGCCTAAAATCTATCCAAAACTGAGGTTATGTATGATAAGGGCTGCTGCGGGGAGTTGGTATGCTGTGCTGAGTACACATCACCAATGCAGAAAATCGGCCTTTCTTGATTTGTCCTACTCCCCTCTACCGCGCAGCCGGGGGTGAGGGTGCTTTATCCTTCCAGCGGCAACCACAGGCCAAACGTGCTGCCAGACCCTTCCTGGCTGTGGACATACACATTGCCGTTGTGCGCTTCGGCCACTGATTTAACAATCGCCAGCCCCAGGCCGCTGCCGCGCACATCACGCCGATTTTCCACGCGGTAGAAGCGATCAAACACCCGCGCCTGTGCGCCACGCGGGATGCCGGGGCCATCGTCGATCACCTCAAAGCGCACCATATTCTCATCCCGATAGATGCGAAGCTGTACCATGCCCTGCGGACGATGATACTTGGCGGCATTTTCCAGATAGTTGAACAGCGCTCGCTGAATCCACTCCCGATCAATATACAGCGCACGCGGCAGATTGGCCGCATCCAGCAGGAACTCGTATTGCAGCCCCTTGTCCTTCATCAGCGGCTTGATCTGGGCGCTGACCTCATAGCCCAATTCGCGCAGATCGACATCTTCACGATAGAAGCCGTAGCCGCTCTCGATCTTCTCAATCTGCATCAGATCATCAATCAGGCGCTGCAAACGGGTGATGCCCGCGTGCGCGATGGTCATGACCTCTTGAATCATCGGGTCTGACGTATCAAGCAGGCTGTCCAGCGTATACAGCGAACTCTGCGTGACGCTGAGAGGATTTTTCATATCATGCGCGGCAGCCTGGATGAACTGCGCCCGCGCCAATTCTTCCTCGCGGAAGTGCGTGATATCCTGGAGCACAGCAACGAAACCATCTTCTTCTTTATCGCCCACCACCGGGCTTGAGACACGCACCGTCGTCACGACAGCCTGAATTTCACGCTTCGATTCGAGCGTCACGCGAAAGGTTTTTTCGGTGTCTTTCGCCTGTGGGGTCATGGCGCTGGCAAGGAGATAGCGCAGTTCATTCGGGATGGGCGACTCAACCAACAGCGTCCCCGTGAGCGCCTGGGCGGGCATTTGAAGCAGGCGCTCACAGGCATAATTGACTTCGCGGATGCGCCCATTCTGATCCACCGCCAGGATGCCATCCGCCGTTGATTGCAAGATCGCCTTGAGCCGATCTTCATTTTCAACGTGTTTCTCGTGCAGACGAGCATTGTTGATCGCCATGCCAACCGTATCGGCAATGGATTTTAACGTCTCGACGATCTCATCATCAAAACGATCCGCATGATGACTCATCACGCTCAAAATGCCGATGATCTGGCCGCGTGCGTGCATTGGGGCCATCGCAATCGAGCGGAAGCGTTCTTTGCCGAAGCCCGGCACAGCGAATTGATGCTTATCGGTCAGGTTGTTATCGACCACCGCATCATTGCGGCGGATGACTTCGCCCGACATGCCCTGACCCGGCGGCACGCGCATGGGATTCTTCTTCACAAAGTCGTGCAGCCAGCCCTCCTGAGCACGCAGCACAACCTCCTGTGTCGTCTCGTCAAGCAGGCTGACGCCAGCCGCTTCCGCCCGCACCACATTCATGACAACCGAAATCGCCGTGTCCAGGGTCACATCAAGATCAAGCGATAAACCAATCGTCGCTGAAATGATATGAATGGCACTGATTTGAGTGGTCTTACGTTTGACCTGTTCGTTAAGATGTGTAATCAAATTTTGAAGATCAGTCATCGAATCGGCGCGAGAGACCCCTGCCTTTAGGCATGGGGAGGGAGTGCGCCTTGTCTTTTCTGGTAGGTATAGCCGTCAGAGTGCTTTCCCCGAAGGGAGGGAGCGATTTGAGTT
>DAOTUR010000283.1:0-2044 GCA_034436915.1 Anaerolineae bacterium | reverse complement strand
AAAGCGGGATTTTTGCCAAAATTTGGCACTTTGTGACCTTTTATAAGCCAAGTTTTGGGGTCAAATTTGCTTCAAAAAGGCAGATTTGCCTGTGTTTTCAAAATTGGCGAAGGTATTGTCTTTACAAAGAGCCATTTGATATTTTACCAACCCGACAAAATGACGATTCCCGAAGGATTTATACGAGTTCAAAGCTTTATGTATGGACAGATTGAAGCTCGTCTACAGCCTCGCTTTGGAGCATTCCCGGTGGTGATGGAGATTGAAACATGGCTCCTTGCTGATCCCACGATACAAGCAGAATTTAATCAGAATCTTACTGCTCCAGAGACAATCAAACATCCAGCAACGTTCTTGTCATCTCTTTATGATATGTACAAAAAAAGTGCCTACGGAAAGATTTTGGATGGGAAAAAGCTTTTTGCTAAAACTTCAGCAAAACGTATTTATGATGACAACTGTCCGCACTTTAAGCTCATGATTGATTGGATCACCAATCCGCCTCATGATGAGAAAAAAGAGCAAATTACAGAGCGACAACGCATCTGGCATGAGCAGTTTGATCGTTTAGAAGCATATGTTGACGCTCTTTGGCAGCGGTTTGAAGTCTCTGAAGATGCCTCGATTGAGGAGCAAATCAAAACGGCTGAAAATGAGCGTGATGCCTTTCTGCACACCTATGATGATCTCTTCAAGCCTTGAGTTTCCCCCACCACCGCCCCCGCGTCAGCCACAGCAGCCCCAATGTCAAAAAGGGAATCGGCACATACACGGCGGGATGCTCAAATTTGCCGACCACCGTCGAGATAAAATGCACCCAGGGCAGCACAATCAAGAGGATGATGATGGCGAGAGTTAAGATCGTCCTACGCTGGCGGGCGAGGTCTTTTAGCCAGACGATGAGTGGCAGCATGAAGACGACATAATGCGGCGTGGCCGTGCGCGGCGCGACGAGATGCGTGATCGTCAGGGTGAGGGCGACAACCCATAAAAAGCGCTCGCTGTGTTTCTGGATCAGCACTGTGAACCATGCCCACAGCATCAAACCGTACAGCGCCAGCGTGAGCACCAGCTCAATCGGGTCGCCAATGCCGCCCAGGATGCCCCATTTGCCCGTCTCAGGGATGACGCCCAACCAGGGATAATGCGCCACGATCCACACCGGGCTGCCCAGTTCGGTATAACTGGTATAGCGGCTCAACTGCCCCAACCAATCGCCAAACCACGATGGCATGAGCAGGAATGACATGCCGATGAGCGCCGCAAACGTGAGCGTAAACGTCCCCACAAAGCGCCAGCGCCGTGTCGCCAGCCCCCACAGCAGCAGAAATGGCACGATCAAATAGCCCATCTGCGGCTTGATCGTGCTGAACGCCAGCAGCACGCCCGCCAGTCCATTGCGCTGCTTGCCGAGCGCCCAGATGCAGGCGATTTCCAGCACATACACCGCCAATCCCGGCTGACCCAACAGCAGACCGCGTGACGGATAATAGGCCAGCAGCGTCATCAGGATCAGCGCCCCCAGGATGACCGGGGCAGGCCGCCAGCCCACATGATTGAGCAGCAGCACCAGCGCCAGAATCAGCCCGGCTTCGAGCAGCACCATCCAGATCGCCGAGGCCCAGGCATACGACACCTGCACCAGCGGCCACAGCGGGAGCACGGTATAGAAAGGGTAGGCAAAATAACCGGGGTCTTCACTGGGGAGGGCAGCGCGGCCATAGATCGCCTCCTGGATTTGCAGGCTGGCCTGTGCGTCGTAGGGATTGAGGCCGTCCTGCCAGTAGGCGCGTGCACCTTCCCAGCGCGACATAAAATCATTATGGCCGGGCGCAGGCGAGGTCAAAGATGTGTATGTCGCAAGAATCGTGAGGAGAAACAGGACACACAGTGCCAGCGTGAGGCCAAGCGTTTGTCGGGTGATTGTCATCGAATCGGCGCGAGAGACCCCTGCCTTTAGGCATGGGGAGGGAGAGCGCCTTGTCTTTTCTGGTAGGTATAGCCGTCAGAGTGCTTTCCCCGAAGGGAGGGAGCGATTTGAGTG
>DAOTUR010000282.1:0-5172 GCA_034436915.1 Anaerolineae bacterium | reverse complement strand
CCCTCCCCAACCCCTCCCCCGGCCCCTGCCCGCTTCGCATTGAGGGGAGTTCCCTCCCTACGGAGTGGGGAGGGTTAGGGAGGGGTGCGAGTATCGCATCCATGCAGCGGATATTGTCTTCATTGAGGTCTTGCAGAATCGGCTCACCGAAGCCGCCCGCGATATTCTGCGTGCGCCACTGGATATAACCGATCCAGACGACGATGCTGGCGAGGGCGTGGGCGATGGGGTCGCGTTCGAGGCCGTACATCTGTTTTGGATGCACCTCAAAGAAGGTCGTGCTCAGGCCCTGCCACACCTCATCCATGATGATCTCTTTTTCCAGCGTCATCAGGCGCTGCAAGGCGACATAGAGAAAATTGCCGCTGCCGCAGGCCGGATCAAACACTTTGATCGAACGCACGCGCTGTAAGATGCTCTGGCGCAGGGTTTCGCGCTGTTTGTTATGTTCGCTCACCTTTTTGGTCGTCGCGCTTGTGCTGATGAGGCGTTGATATTCGATTTGCAGGGGGACGGCCTGGGCTTTGATATCGGCCCATTCGCGGCGCAGCGGCGTCATCAATACCGGTTCGATGATGAGCAGGATATCCTCGCGGCTGGTGTAGTGTGCGCCGAGTTGGGCGCGTTTGCGCTTGTCGAGAGCGCCTTCAAACAGCGTGCCAAAGATGGCGGGTTCAATCTCGGCCCAATCCAACTGTGACACCTCATGCAGCACATCGAGTTCTTCCTGCTGAATCTCCTCCACATTGATATCGGCAAACAGTGAGCCATTGAAGTGGAGAATGCGCTCAGAGGCCAGCATGAGGAAACCGCCCTCGTTCATCGCCTCAAACAATTGGCGGGTAAACTGGCGAAAGCGGGCAGGCTGTGTGCGATATTTATAGATCAATTCGCTGAAGACGCCGCGCATACTGTGATCTGCCAGCGGGAGAAGGTGAATATCCTCGGCAAACAGGCAGAAGACAATTTTCGTCAGGAAGTGTGCAATCGGAATCGGCGCATCGCTGTAAAGGCGCATCTGGTCAGCGATACGCTGGAAGCCTCTGGCAGCATCGAGCGTGAGGGCGGCGGTGTTGTAATCGGGATGCAGGCGGCGCGGCGCATCAAAGATGGCATCGAGATAGCCCCAGACGGTACGATAATGCGGGCTGTCGGGCGCAAGATCGCTGTGATCGAACTTGTAGACTTTGGGGCCGCTGTTCTCAAAGTTGGTATGAATCTCCCAGTGGGCGATATCGGTGACGATAAGCAGGGGCGGATTCTTCAACTGTTCGCGGTATTTTTGCAACTGCTGGTAGGCGGCGGTCAAATCTTTGTATTTTTCCGGCGCTTTGTACTCAATGGCGAAATGGCCTTCGAGATAAACATCCGCGAAGCCGCTGTCGCCGCTCTCCTCAAATTTGAAGACATTGCCTTTGGCATCGCGCCCCGTCCCCGTTGGCGTGGGGTAGCCCATCATCTGGCACAGCTCTATGAAGTGCGCCTGATAGCTCTGGCGCTCATTGAGGGTGGTGTTGTGCCAGTTGTCGTAAAAGCGTTTGGGGGTAAGCAGGCTCATCGCAGTCATCTCGCATCAAAAGATCAACGTCATAGTACGAGTATAACAAGAATTTGGCGTGGGAGACAAACAGAGATTCTCTTTCCGGCATTGCGGACGCTGAAGGCTAAAGCCCTCAGCTATGAGATTTGAACAACAAAGACCTCATCTCTGCCTGTTTTAGACAGCCTGTGTCCCCCTTAAGGGGGACAGGACGGCATCAAAGACCAGCGACAACATGTTTTTTCGATTTTTAAACCCATAGCCGATGGCTTTAGCCGTTGGCGTCTTCTTCTTTTCTTTGCACTCTTAGCCCCTTTGCGGTTAAAGTGTCTTTGTGGCTGTCACGTTTTGCACCCCTCGCGCCCTTGTGGGAGAGGGGCCGGGGGTGAGGGCTTTTCAAGATGATCGTGACATAGAGTGGGAAGGGTCGGGCCTTATGTTTCTCTCCGAACGTGAACGCGATATTCTGGATGTGCTGTGCGATACCTTCGTCCCTGCGCTGGAAGGCGCAGATGCCTTGAGCCAGTTCCATCTGCCGGGGCTGGCCGCCCGCGTGGAGCAGGTGCTGAGCGAGGTGCTGGATGAGCCAAATCAGCGCGAGGTCAAGCTGCTGCTGAGTGCCTGGGATTATAGCGTCTTCAATGGCGCGACGGCGGGCAACTGGAAATCGCTGCGCCGCATGAATCAGGCCGAGCGCGAAGACCTGCTGGCGGATTGGGCCTTGAGCGCGGTGTTCATCAAGCGCAAAGCCTTCGCGGGCCTCAAGCGCATGATCCTGTTCCTGGCCTATTCCAACCCGCCCGATGGCCTGCCGCATCCCATGTGGGCCAGCCTGATGTACCCCGGCAAGCCCACTCACACCTCCGATGAGGCGTATGCTCTGACGCCGATCACGGTGCGCGATAACCGCACCCTCAGCGCCGATGTTATCGTCATTGGGTCGGGGGCAGGCGGCGGCGTGGTGGCGGCAGAGCTGGCGGCGGCGGGCCTGGATGTGATCATCATCGAAAAAGGCGGCTATCAGGCCGAACGCGATTTTGATGGCGATGAATTCACCGCGAATGAAAAATTATTCGAGAAGCGCGGCGCTCTCACCAGCGTCGATACGTCGGTTTTGATCTTTGCCGGGGCGACGCTCGGCGGCGGCACGACCATCAATTGGAGCGCCTCATTTCGCACGCCCGACACGGTGCTGCGTGAATGGGCCAATACCTACGGCTTCACTGACGCCACCAGCCCTGAGTATCAGCGCAGCCTGGACGCCGTGAGCCAGCGCGTCAACGTCAATACCGCCGAAAGCTGGCCCAATGCCAACAATCAGGTCTTCGCGCAGGGCTGCGAACGTCTCGGCTACGGGGTGGGCGTCATCCCGCGCAATGTGAAGGGCTGCGAGGAATGCGGCTTTTGCAATTTTGGCTGTCCCTTCGGCGCAAAACAGGGCACGATGAAAACCTATTTGCAGGATGCCCATGCCTGCGGCGCACGCATTCTGGTCAAGGCCGATGTACGGCGCGTCATGCACGAGAATGGCGCGGTCACGGGCGCGATTGTCGAAGCCCGCGATGAGCAGGGCCGCGTCCACACCCTGACGATCCGCGCCAGAGCGGTGGTCGCCAGCGGCGGCAGCCTGCACACGCCCGCGCTGCTGCTGCGCTCGGGTTTGACGAATCCGCACATCGGCGCAAATTTGCATCTACATCCGACCACCGTTGTGTTCAGCCTGTTCGATGAGCCGATCAAGACGTGGGAGGGTGTACCGATGAGCCGCGTCTGCCGCGATTTCGGTGATCTGGATGGCAAAGGCTACGGCGTCACGCTGGAGGTGGCCCCGGCCCATCCCGGCCTGACTGCGGCCTCACTACCCTGGCTGAATGCGCGTTCGCATCGTCATCTGGTGCGCTCCATACCCTATCTGGCGAATGTGCTGGCGATCACCCGCGATACTTACGGCGGGCGCATCACGCTCAACACACACGGCCAGCCGCTGATTCACTACACGCTGAACGCCTACGATCAGGCGCATGTGCAGCGCGGCGTGCTGGAGGCGCTCAAAATTCATCGGGCAGCGGGCGCACGCGAGATTTTCAGTCCGCATAATGCGCTGCTGCGCTATGAACGTCAGCCGAATGACGACAGCCAATTTGTGCGCTATCTGCGCCGCGTGGAAGATGCCGGACTTGCGCCGAGCGATTATTCGCTATTCAGCGCTCACCAAATGTCATCCTGCCGCATCAGCGCCACACCGCGTCAAGGGGCGATCAAGCCCAGCGGGGAGACCTACGAGGTGAAAAATCTGTTCGTGGCCGATGGCAGCGCTCTGCCCACCGCGACGGGCGTCAACCCGATGATCAGCATCATGGGCCTGTCGCATTATCTGGCGCAGCAGATCAAGGCGCAGTTACGGGCGTAAAAACAAAACCGCCCTGTGTTTAAGCAGGGCGGTTGCATGTATTTTCCCCTCACCCCAACCCCTCTCCCACTGCGTGGTAGAGGGGCTTTTCACCCCACTCCCCTCCTCGCCCCTTGTGGCAGAGAGGTGAATTCAAATCACGCTCAATTGGGCTTCTGCCGCCATCGCCGCGTCATTCGTCATACCCGCACGGGTGAAAATCTCCATCGCCCGCTGAAATAACTGCGCCGCCGTGCGTTTGCGTCCGCGCTCGGCCATGCTTTTGCCCTGGGCCAGCAGCGTCTTGCCGACTTCGCCCTCGGCCTTAATGCCATTGAAGGACTCCGACGCCGCGCGATAATAATCATCCGGGTTGGACGTGTGATCGTGGGGGTACAGGGCGGTCAGCACATTGCCCATCGCACGATTGGCCGTGCCGATGACAACGGCATCGCCCACCTGCTGCGCCAATGCCAGGCCGCGCTGGGCGTGCTGCATGGCGTCTTCAATCTTCTGACGGTAGAGATACACCTCAACGAATGAATGATGCACGTCGCATTCACAGCCCAGCCGCCCGCGCATCTGATTTTCGGTTTCGGGGTCGCCCCAGGGATGCTGGCACAGCGCTTCAGCCTTCAACAGCAGGTCATAGGCGCTGCCATACTGACGCAGGCTGCACCAGATTTGCGCCTCGTTCGTCAACGCAATCGCCTGCGTCGCCAGATTGTTATACTGCTTGGCCGATTCATAGGCTTCCTGGAAAAACAGGCGGGCGCGTTGAAAATTCCCGCGCAGACGATGTGTCTCCCCAATATTCAACGCCGCATTCCCCACCCGACTGCGTGCGCCGCACTGTTCAAAGATGCGCCGTGACGCCTCGAAATGACTCAGGCTTTTGCCCAGATTGCTGCGATAGCCTTCCATGATGCCCAGGCTGTTTTCGATCAGCCCTTCATGGATGGGCATGTTGTTGCGGATGACCTTCTGCCGCTGTTTCTCAAGCGCCTCAAGCGTGTCATTATAAGAGAGGGTTCCGGTCTGCCATTGGTGAAGCAGATTCGTCAGGTCTGCCTGAAAAATAGGGTCGACTTGAGGTTCTATAATTTGTGTCATCGAATCGGCGAGAGAGACCCCTGCCTTTAGGCATGGGGAGGGAGTGCGCCTTGTCCTTTCTGGTAGGTATAGCCGTCAGAGTGCTTTCCCCGAAGGGAGGGAGCGATTTGAGTGACCGCTGGCTCGCTCC
>DAOTUR010000281.1:0-3023 GCA_034436915.1 Anaerolineae bacterium | reverse complement strand
CACTCAAATCGCTCCCTCCCTTCGGGGAAAGCACTCTGACGGCTATCCCTACCAGAAAGGACAAGGCGCACTCCCTCCCCATGCCTAAAGGCAGGGGTCTCTCGCGCCGATTCGATGATGGTGTAGCGGCGCAGTGTGCTGCGCCCAATCATGCCGAATGCCTATAGCAAAGGCGCAAGCATCCTGGCCCCTACACTAATCCTATCTCAGATTGAAGTGACACATGAAGACTCAAAAGACGAATACATACCACATTCATACGGATTTTTTCTCGGACGTTATCGTATTTTATGCAGTTTGGTGTTAGAATACTCGTTCTAAGCTGATCACAATTGAAGCAAATATATGATATGCTCAAGTGAGTGATACTGCTTCGTCCCCCCATCCGCACGCCCGGCTTCGGCCTGATACGCGACAGAGGAAGCGCCGATGCGTTACGACGATGATGATTTAGACGATTTGCGTTATAACAACGATGACGACGATCAAGAGTCGGATAATGACGATGATTACCGTAGTCTCGATGATGACGATGACGATGAAGAAGATGACGACGAATCGCTAGATAGCAGCAGTTTTCGCCGCACATCCAATAATAACCCTCCACGTCCCAGCAGCGGCCTGCCAGGGCCGGGTTCACTGCGCTCATCGGGGGGCAATCAGCCACCGCCAGCCAACCGCTTCAACAGCGGGACGCCCGCGCTGCGCCCTGGTTCGCCCCTGCCGCCTGCAAAACCCGATCCCTTCAACAGCGGTAGCAGCCGTCCCGCGTCCCCCAGTCCCTTTAACAGCAGCGATAAACGTTCGACGGGTTCGATTCCCTCGACTGGTGCAAAGCCGCCCACAGGCCCCTTGAATTCAGGTGGCGCAGCAAAACCGCCTGCCAGCCCAATGTCACCCTCGCGGCCCTCGCCCACTTACGGATCAAGCGGCAATACGGGCAGCGGTGGCAGTACATCCGGCGGGGGTAATTTTTCGCGTCCCCAGGGCCAGGGGCAAGGCGGGAATAATCCTGTCTCGCGGCCCCCGTTTGGCTCGTCATCAGCGCAGGGATCACCCTTTGGGGGAGATCGCGGCGACACTGGCCCGCTGCGCTCTGGTAGTGATCGCAGTGATACAGGCGCGCAGCGTTCGACGGGGGAAAGTAAACCCGCCTCGACATCGCCGTTTAGCTCACAGACGGCCAAAAAAGTCGAGCCACCTGCCAGCCCGTCTAAGCCCGCCGACGCCAAAAAAGACGAGCCTGCCAAACCCGCTGGCGGCGGCTTCATGAGCCGTATGGGGAATCTGGCCTCCAGCCTGCCGATTGGCAAGAAACCCGATGCCCCCGCCGATGGCAAGCCCGCCGACGCGAAAAAAGACGCTCCGGCCTCCGCTGGCGGTGGCCTCATGAGCCGTATGGGAGGACTGGCCTCCAATTTGCCGCTTGGCAAAAAGCCGGACGCCCTCGCCGATGGCAAACCCGCCGACGCCAAGAAAGACGCCCCGGCCTCCGCTGGCGGTGGCTTCATGAGCCGTGTGGGAGGTTTGGCCTCCAGCCTGCCACTTGGCAAGAAACCCGATGCTCCCGTCGATGGCAAGCCCGCTGATGGCAAAAAGGATGAGCCTGCCAAACCCGCTGGCGGCGGCTTCATGAGCCGTATGGGGAATATCGCTTCCAGCCTGCCGATTGGCAAGAAGCCCGCCGCCCCTGCTGACGCCAAAAAAGATGAGCCTGCCAAACCCGCAGTCGGCTTCAATTCGCCATCTTCCAGTTCCTCCAGCCCGTCATCACAGGGCAGTGCGCCTAGACCAGGTTCGTTTGGGGGCAGTTCGTCCAATCCGTCATCACAGGGCAGCAATGCGCCTAAACCAAGCCCCTTTGGAGGCAGTTCGTCGAGTTCGTCATCGTCGCCTTATTCTGCCAGCAATGCGCCCGACAAGCGCTCCTCAAGTGAAGTGCGGACGAGTCCGTCCAATGCGCCAGCCGCGACAGGCGTAAAATTTGGCGCGGCGGGCAAAAAAGAGGAGCCAGCCGATGCGGGCAAAAAACCCGCCGCCGCCGCCGCCAATGCACCCGCACAGCGTCAATCGCCATTGGGCATGTTTCGCGGTGTGCTGGGGCGCAATCCCCCCCCGGCCACCGAAGACCCCAAGACAGCAGGCAAGGGCGATAAGAAAGCCGATCCCAAAGGCGGCAAGACCGCTGCTGCCCAAACAGCTTCGCCTGCCAGTGCCATTATGGGCCGCTTCAGGCGCGTGCTGGGTGTGTCAGAAGCGCCCACCACCAAAGGACGCGGCTCACGCATCCCGCAAACCAAATCCGTCGCCGCTGAGGAAGGCGGGCTGACGCTTGATAACTGGCTCGATATTGCCGGTGTGGCCTTCACCGTCGGTTCGCTGGTGCTGTTTTTCAGCGCCCTGAGTTCGGAAAAAGCCGCTATCGGCGTCATTCACCACCTGATCGGGCAGTTGTTCGGTTGGGGAGCGCTGGCCGTTCCTCTCGTCATGTTCACTATCGGCATGTGGCTCATCGTGCGGCACTTTGGCGATGAAGCGCCGGTGATTGATCCGATTCGCGTGACAGGCTTTGTGCTGGCCTTCCTCACGCTGCTGCTGCTGTTTCAATACATCGATTCGTTCAGCTATCGGGAAGTGGTTCCCAACAGCACGATCTTCTTTGATCTGCTGAAAAAGCGCATCGAATACTCGTGGCAGGTGCGGCAGCAGGGCGGCGGATTCATTGGGGCCACGCTGTATCTGTTCATCCTCACCAATGTTGGCGAAGTGGCTGGTGTTTTCATCGTCATCTTCGTCGGCATTTTGAGCGTCATGCTCATTACGCGCCGCACCGCTTCCGAGATGGCGGTTGTGTCGATCAGCCTGTGGCGCAGCAACCGGGATCGTTTGCAGCAGCGGGCCATTGCTAAACGCGTCAAGCGTCAGATGGCCGAGGTGCAGGCCGCAGAGTTGGCCGCGCAGCAGCCGCAGATTCGCATCGAAGCGCCTATGCCGCAGGCCCTGCCCGCTGGCGCACAGGCGGC
>DAOTUR010000280.1:0-2247 GCA_034436915.1 Anaerolineae bacterium | reverse complement strand
TCGGATAGCCAGCAGAACCAGAGGAGAATCGAAGCCAAGCTCTCCGAATCAAAGAAAACCTATATCCCCTCGGCGAAAATATCCGCCGCCCAGTCCCGTGATGAAGCCACCGCCGGCGGAGTCGAAACCATCTATGAAAGCTAAGGGTTCATGAAGATGGCTTCCATCTGGCGACAAGCCATTGAGGCTGATTCCAAATACATCATGCTCCAAACCTGGAACGATTTAAGCGAAGACAGTTCCATCATGCCCGAAAGCAATCACGGCTGGGCATTTTTTGAGCTGAACAAATACTATTCCAAGTGGTTTCATACCGGTAAAGAACCCGCGGTGGAGAAAGAAAAGATTCTGTTTTTCCACCATCCGCAAATGGCTAGTGGGGTAAAAGTCCCCGAAGGGCATATGCAGATGGTCGACCACAATTTTATTAAAAATCCTGACGTCCCAGTCACACCACCGACAGATTACATCGGAGTCGTGGCCTTTCTCAAAGCCCCAGCGATCATATCCGTGCAACTGAGTAACACGGTCATTGCCAAGCAGGATTTTCCGGCAGGCGTCCACTCGTGGCTCGCTTACAAACCTGCACAGTATGCAGTGGAAAAGAAGTGGACTGACGTTTATCCGGAGGAATCGAATTGGTTGTCGGTTACCATATTAGATAAGCCATTTACCGACTCTTATGTTTATCTGAGTGTCCATCGCGACAACGATCGGATTGGCTTGTTTCGCTCACAGCGGCCTATCGTTGAAGCAGCCGCCCGGAGCGATATGACAGTCATTGGAAACGTGTTTGACTTGGAATCCCCCGCGAAAAAAGCGGAGTGACCTTGTTCTTGTGTGACTGAATATAAGCATGGTTTTAAATCCTATTGGGTCATGTTGGCTCGCGGAATAACGTATAGCTCGTCTGAATGCGGAGGTTTTGTTATGCGAATGTCTTACTCTTCTATGATTCTTGGTGCTCTGGCAGGATTGTCTTCGTTCGCACTGGCAGAAGCGCCTACCAATCCAACGCAAGGCGATATGTCCGCCGCGGCGACTGATTGGTTAGCTCATTCGGTCCTGTTCCGATTGCGGCTGTCAAGGCTGAATCGCAAAGCCCGTTTATCGATGTATACCCTAAAAATGATATTGGACTTCATCTCCCAGTTACTGCTGGCAAGGATGCCGTCGCATTCGCGCGAGCTATGAAGGTGACCGGTCCGACGGCTCTTCTGAGCATGGACGTACAGCTGCCGACCACAGCTAGCGGAGAAGGCTACTACCTTAATATGTTGGGCACGGGTGGGGGTATAAGTTACGCACTGGGAACCAGCTACGCAGGAGCGGAACAAATGCGAATCTTCTGGACAAATGATATGGGCGCAAAAGTGCAAATGTTAGTTCCATCAGACGTAGCGGGCGTGTGGTATAATATTAAAATCAAGATGGATTTCACGGCACATAAGATGGTCATCTCCATAACCCCACATGCCGGTAAAACGACTGAGTTTACTGATTTGGATCTACCCTACGCGATGAAGGATATAGGTTCGTGGACGTATGCAAATGCGACGGGACCCAATCCCAATCCTGTGAATATTGACAACGTGGCGTTAACCGTGGCTCCTTAGTGTATTGCGAGCATGTTGTTTTGTGCTACTTGTCTCGAAGATATTCATTGTGCAACGTTATTCGACGTTCTACACATTAGTTCAATTGGTTTTGAAGTTGCATTAAATGACGGGGCTGCAGAATAGTATCGTTTGTGTTTTATTGATTACAAGTTTCATGTCTATCCTTTTGGGTCATGTTGGCCTGCAGGAAGGCATACAAAGTGTTTGAATTCGGAGGAGTGTTAAGCGTATTTCTTCTATTTTGGTTCTTGCGACAGTTGCAGGAATGGCGTCTGCGGTTTCGGCGGCAGGTATTAATCCAACCCAGGGTGATATGTCCGATGGTGCATCCGATTGGGGTTTGGTAAATGGTACGGCAGTTAGTTCTGCCGCGCAAAGCCCTTTTACAAATGCGTTTCCTGATAATGGTGCTGGACTTGTGCTGCCAGCGGGTCTCCCCTTTTTCACCCCTGCATTTGATCGTTCATTTACTCCAAAGTCTGGTACTGCACTAATCAATATGGATCTTTTAATTGTTGGTAGTTCAACTGAGCATCACTTTCTAGAAATTAAAGGCGATACGGGAAATCCAATTCGTCTTGCTATTGGAACCGGCTTTGGTGCTCCAATTGTTCTATGGGATGGAGCT
>DAOTUR010000279.1:0-3612 GCA_034436915.1 Anaerolineae bacterium | reverse complement strand
CAGGAGGCGCTGGCGGGGCGGATGCCTGCCAACTTCGACAAGTTGACGAAGGAGCAGAAAGACCGCTTCACCAAGGCGCAGCCGTTCGCAGCACAGCGTGGACTGCTCAAAGATGAAGTGTCGGGTTTGTTCGGTGCGATCAACAAGCGCGATTACATGGTCGGCATGAAAGACCTGCTGATGGAACTCTACGATTGTCCCGACTATTTCGACAAGGATACGCAGACCGGGTTGAACGTGGTCGAGAACGCCGCGCTGAGCATTTTGGGTGTGACGACGCCAGCCAGTTTGGGCTGCGCCATCAGTGCGGGCGATTGGGACAACGGCTTACTCGTAAGATTTGCGCTGCTCATGCCAGAACCGGATTACGCCGAGCGTCCCGCATCGCTGGTATACCAAGCTGCACCTGCTGACTTGATCGACGATTTACGCCGACTCCATGAACGGCTACCCGCACCGGCAATGACCGAGATGGGCTGGAGTGGGCCGGGTGCGGCGAAGCTGAATGTCGAATGTTGGGCGGAAGTTCAACACTATGGCGACCATCTGCGCCAATTGTGCGATCCGCGCCGCGAAGTCGAACTCGATGACCGGTTGAAGGGAGTGTATGGGCGGATGCACGTCCAAGCATTCAAACTGGCGTCATTGTTCGCGGCACTGGATTGGCTGAATACTGCCGACGAGTCACCGACCGTGACCGTTGATCACTGGCAAGCGGCGCAGGGAATCGCAGACAGGTGGCGCGTGAGCGCCCATCGACTCTTAGAGCAGTTGGATCGCAGCGGCGAGGCAATCATCGAGCGTCGTCAGCAGGATCAGATGCTCACCGTCATTCGAGCGAAGGAGCGGCAGGGCTGTGAGCTGCGTGACCTGTATCGCCAGATGCACATCACCGCCAAAATTGGGCGACAGTTGGCGCAGGAACTCGTCAAGGCAGGGCTGGTCGTTGAAGTCCGCGTTGACGGGGCAGAGGCTTACGTCGCCATCGAATACAGCACTAGTTGAGATTTTTGTGACTCGTGTGACAAATGGGACTCGTGACTCTGTGACAAATTCTGGTTTTGTCACAGAGTCACATTGTCACAGAGTCACATTTGTCACCAATTTTGAGGAGTAGAACATGAATCATACACAGAGAGTCGCCCATGTTGCCCGTCAGCGGCGCAGTCTGACCAAAGCGGTTGTCCGCGAGTCGGTGGAACAATATCTGGAGGCGTTGGCAAAGGAAATCGCCAGCGGAGAATGGGTGGACATTCCGTACATCGGCAAAGTGCAGGTGATGCGTGAGGCGGACAAGGGCTTTGTAACGTCGATCACCTCAAGCGGAACGCGGGTGCGTCGTCCCGTGAAAATGCGCTTGCGGACAAAAATCCGCCTGTACGAGAAATTCAAGCGGAAGTGCAGGGAAAACAGATCGGTGATCAGCCCTCTACCTTGACCATGCCCATGCGTTGACCTGTATAGCATCCTACATCACTGTAAAAAGCGAATTACCCCAATGTCTGGATCAGT
Organism: Anaerolineae bacterium; assembly: GCA_034436915.1. GTDB lineage: Bacteria > Chloroflexota > Anaerolineae > Aggregatilineales > Phototrophicaceae > JALHOR01. The sequence goes on along the minus strand of DAOTUR010000279.1, from coordinate 2,100 downwards.
GCGGCGTACTGACTGTGCCGGCGTTCAATGTCATCGGCGATGGTGAGTAATCTCAGTGAATCACGAAAGTTGAAGCGAGCTTGACAAGAGACTTGGTTCAGTTAGGTTTAGGTCACCACAACCAATAAAACCAAACCAAGTCGAGATGATGATACTGGAACGCGTGCTGAATGCGGAAGATGTACGTGGGATGATTCTGGACGTAAGGGAAGAACACCTGAGCCTGAAAACGGAGGAGTATCGCAGCACGACCCATGAGACGTTCAACTTGCTGCTGAAAGCAGTGGCGGAAGGACGTAGTCTGGAGGCGGTGTGCGCAGATAGCTGGGGGAGCGGTGGATAGTAACACGCTGTGTGAGCAGATTAACGCCGGTTTGGACGTATCGGGATTGCGCCAGCAGGAAGCAGAGATGAATGCTACGCTTGCCGCTGCAATCCCTGTAGGAATGCCCCGTGGCGGGCTGGAAGTCGCCATCGATACCCATGCATTTTACGGCAAGACCCCCGAACTGCTCACCTACACTTGCAAGACGCGGGCGAAAGCCGGGACGACGCACTTTTTCCGTCTCGCCAGCGCTTACGTCATTTGGCGCGAGGTGGCTTGACACTCGCCTTGACGTATGTGCTACCCGAAGATGACCTGCCAACGGTGGTCGAGCGTTTGTTGCAGCGCTTGAGCCATCTGGAGCTGCACGCGACGGTGGTCTATCTGGATAAGGGCTTCTGTTCGGGCAAACTCCTGCTCTATTTGCAGCGCGTCGGTCAGGCAGCAGTGCTGGCGTGTCCGATCCGAGGAAAAAAAGGTGGTATTCGTGCCTTGCGTCAGGGACGCGGGAGTTTTACCACCGACTACACGTTCACCGACGGCACGACTGCCCGGTTGGCTCTGATGGATACCCGTGTCCGCAACCCCAAAACCAAGCGCAAGCAGCGTAAATGGCTGGCGTTTGTGTTGGTCAACCTAGATTGTACACCGCACTAGGTCTACACCAAATACAGTCTACAGTCGGCGCTTCGGGATTGAGGCTTCCTACCGCCTGTTGCTCCAAGTGAAGGTGCCGACCAACTCACGCAATCCGGCGCTCCGGTTATTCCTCTTGGGTTTAGGTTTGCTGCTGCAGAACGTCTGGGTTTTGGCGCGCTGACTGTTCACCCGCCGTCTTGGCAAAGGACGCCACAAGCTCATCCCGTCGCTGCTGCGCTTTGACCAGTTTCGCAAGTTGCTTGCGCATGCGGTTGAACGCTATTATCCGCCACCGCTTGCCATCGCCATGTTCGTGTCACCCCAATCCGTGATTCACTGAAACTCATTTCACCGTGCTTGTTCTGGGCATTGTCAGCACGTTTGCAGAAATCGGGGTTGCTTGGCAGCACACGGAGCATGATCCAGTCACAAAAACCTGCCATGTCTTCGTCTTTCATCGACAGTTGAGTCACGCACCGAAGATCATAAACGGTCAGCTCGAGAAAGTGGTCGGTGAACGCATCGACGAATGCAGCATCGGGTTGAAACGGAAAGCGCAGCCCATCGATCTTTTGCACCTGCTCGTACAGCAGGCGAAAGATCAGATTGATCTGTGGGAAGGGACGCTGCACCCCGACGCTTTTCAACGCTGTCGGGGTGACGAATTCTAGCGTAATCTGGCGTTTCGGCGGTGATCGCCATGCAGCGCGGACGAATTCCTCATAGGTTTGACCCTTCGCCCATTCGTGCCAAAAACTTCAAGCGCCACCTCAATCGCGCACGCCCAGTCCGCCTCTACCGAGTCTTCACTTGGCGGCACGTTGATCGTCTGCCCTTGAAGTTTTTGGCACGATATGCAGCACGGCGCTCATGGCAGGTATCAGCGCGGTGACTCGCCATTGCTTTGGGCAATGACTTTGACCAACTCTGGGCTGCCGCTGCCTAAACTTTGAAATGCACCCAAATCTTGATAACCTTAATGACAGATGTGAGAACGTAGAGTATAATATTATTGGTTAGTAACTACACAGCCATCACCACTTTTCGGCTCATAACGGTCGACAATAGACCACTTTGTAGTGGGTTATAGTTGCGATCTTTGTGCCTCAAAGTTCTTTATGGACATCTAAGGCTTA
>DAOTUR010000278.1:0-6496 GCA_034436915.1 Anaerolineae bacterium | reverse complement strand
GTTATGAGACGGTTTATGTGTGAACGACACGGTTGGCTCCCAAGCCGCCTGTTTAATCGTTCACCGCAGAGTTCGGAACTGGTGAGGCATTCCGAAGTGCCTATGTATTCGTCTCTAACAGAGCCTTTTCATGCCAAGTCTGGTAAGCACTAGGGCTAAAAGCCCCTCCCTTCAGGGATGGGGATGCTTACGGTTTGTCTCGGTTATCTGAAAAACGTTAAATTTCTCTGAATGTATATCGGAGGGCTTGGCACGCCAAGCCCCTACAGCAATATTGTGCGATGTGAAAGGAATTTACTGCGGACGCTGGCTCAAGGCCGTGCCGATGGGGTCGCCTTTACGCACGACAACCGTTGGGATGCGCGACATCTCCAGCGACTTGAGCACCTCCTCTGACGACTGCCGCCCGCCGAAGCTCACCGGATCGACATAGACGCAGGTTGGGCGAATGCCACGCCGCGCCAGGATGAACGCCTCCTGGATCCAGCGCACCTCGGTGGTGGCGGTCAAAATCACCAGCGTCGCCCCGCGCGAGAAATTGCGCCCCTCATTGACGAGAATGTCGTACAGGCCCAATGGCGCGAGGCTGCGGGCAATCGCCAGCGTCTCCATGACGCGGGTGAGGCGGCGCGGCGAGCGCTCCGGCGGCTGAAACTCGCGCTGGGGGAGTTGTGCGACGAAGCCCAACGCCCGTTCCTGCTCGACGAAATAGCTGGCAAGCGAGGCGGCGGATGCCACCAGATACTCTTCTGTCGAGTTGGGCAGGGCGGCGCTGGTGGGGATAATCGTGCCGATTCCACCGAGGCGCTGCACCGTTTTATCTTCGACCAGCGAGGCCGCCGAGAAATCGACCAGCAGCCAGATATCGACCATCGGATCGAGTTCAAATTCTTTCACGATCAGCTTGCCGCGCCGTGCCGTGCTCTTCCAGTGAATGCGATTGATGCTGTCACCCTGGGCATACTCGCGCACGCCTGCCGCGTTCGTTGTGACCTGCTGTGTCCATTGACGCTGGGCTTCACCCCCAGAATAAAGGCCGCCGGGGAGCGAAAAATTGGTCACGGGGAACACAATTGGATAGACGATCACCCGTTCGGAGGCATGGATATGGCGCTCATGCAGGAACAGGCCGAAGGGGTCGCCGCTGATGATCGACATCGGGCCGAGCGTGAATTCGCCGCGCACCTGGCACAGCGTTTGCACCTGCCAATTGTGCGTGCGTTTGGGGCCGAGCAGAGCGATGACCTGGCTGGCGCGATGATTGGGCAAATCGGAATGATCGCGGATTTCCATCCATAACTTGGGGAAAATCCCGCGATTCTGCACAGAGAAGGATTCGCTGAGCACTCGTCCCACCTGAGAGCGGCGCGAGGCCGTTTGCCGCCCGATGCTGATGCGCCGCACGGCAATCCAGGCCCAGATCATAGCGGCGATCAGCAGTGCTCCCAGCAGATACGACAGCGAGAAAAAGGCTGTTTTCCCAGTGCCAAGACCCACAAGCAGGGCCACAATGATGAGCAGGTATATGGCAATTCGACGGTCAGACATAGGCGGTCAGCGCACACGCGCACCAGGAACGGGCGTCACGGTCAGAATATCCTGAATGATGCGCCGAGGCGGAATCTCCTGGCGAAACACGATCATGCGGTGTGACAGCGTGACTTCGACCAGTGCCTTGACATCATCGGGGATGACATAATCGCGTCCGGCCATTGCAGCGCGGGCCTGCGTTGCGCGGAACAGCGCCAATGAGCCGCGTGGGCTGCTGCCGAGGCGCACATCGGGATGGGTACGGGTGGCATTCACCAGCGCAACGATGTACTGCTTGATCTCGTCAGCGACGTAAATTTGCAGGACGGCTTGCTGCGCCGCGAGCAGTTCTTCGACATTGATCACGGGCTGGCTGTTATTGATCGGGTGCTGGTACTGCTGCGCCGACAAAATCGTCAATTCTTCTTCCGGGGTAGGATAGCCGAGGCTGATCTTGAGGAAAAAACGATCCAACTGTGCTTCCGGCAGCGTAAATGTGCCTTCATATTCGATGGGATTCTGGGTCGCCATGATGAAGAACGGGTCATTCATGCGGTAGGTGACACCATCCACCGTGACCTGATGCTCTTCCATCGCTTCGAGCAGGGCGGCCTGGGTCTTGGGCGTGGCGCGGTTGATTTCGTCGGCCAGCACCACCTGGGCCATGATCGGGCCGGGGCGAAACTCAAATTGGCTCGATTTCTGATTGAAGATCGATACGCCCGTGATATCGGATGGCAGCATATCCGGCGTGAACTGAATGCGGCTGAAGGACGAGCCAATCGCACGGGCCATCGCACGCGCCATCATAGTCTTGCCGACGCCGGGGCTGTCTTCCAGCAGAACATGGCCGCGACACAGCAGGCCGAGGACGACGAGGCGAATCTCATTGCGCTTGCCGATAATGACCTGACCTACGCTGCGGGTCACTTTTTCGGCCACCTCTTGCACCACGCGCACAGGGGTTTGTTCGGGGCTACGACGGGTTTGTTGTGGGTAATCTGTCACGATACATCCTCCACAGAAATCTTCGACACATCATCCTCTGAATGAGAGACAGCCGACAGAATCGTTCTGTTAACGCGAACGGATAGCAAGTCCCTTGAGAGGGTAGAAAAGATTTGAGTTGCCTCTGGCTCTCTTCCGAGCCACCTGAATTCAGCCCACAGAAGCGGCCCATTTTTGCGCCAGATGCAGCTTGACGAGAAAATCTGTCACAGGACTGAGTGTTATTGTATGCGAGTTACGACTTTGTGGAGCACACGCACTCCCTACGCTTGCCCTGTGTTTTCCGCCCGTTAGTATAGTGGACGGGCGGGCAAGGATGGAAGTCGCAGACGGGATTGCTTGCCGAAAGCTTATGCCCCGTTATAATAACAGCTAGGAGATGTGCCCCCCTCACTGCCTCAACTTGAATGCGAGGTAGGATTGCAATACAATACACAAAGATGGGACGGTACTCACAGCAATGCCTGTGTGCAGGCACTTGCTGTATGGGTGAGACTGACACCGGTACGCCGGGAGATTGCTGAGAGGAGTGCGAGTTATGGCAAAATCGCGGATGGAGCTGATGCAAGAACGTCTCCGCGACCTGCAAGGCACAACGCCGGATATTGAAGCCTCGGCTGTGGTGAGCGTAGATGGTCTCATTATGGCCTCGGCGCTGCCCGTCGGGGTTGAAGAAGATCGTGTGTCCGCCATGTCTGCTGCGATGCTCTCTCTGGGCGAACGGATCGCGGGCGAACTAGGACGTGGAGCACTGGATCAGGTGTACATCAAGGGGCAGAACGGCTATGTTATCCTCATGTCGATTGGGGAAGAGGCCGTATTGACGACGCTCGTGCGCCAGAATGCGCGCCTGGGTCTCATCTTCCTGGATATGCGCCGTTCGGCGGACGATCTCTCAAAACTCGTCTAACCGATCTCATTCTTTTGCACTGCGTTTTTAGAGTCTGAGCAGCCGTCTGATCCTGGGCGGCTGTGAAGCAGGAACAACCTCGGCGGGAAAAGGCGACTTTCTCCCGCCAGACTTTTTGTATGGCAATGAATGAGGCAAGCAGCGTGTCGAAAACTCGGTATATCTTCTGTACAGGCGGCGTCGTCAGCTCTGTCGGTAAGGGCTTGACTGTGGCGTCAATCGGTCGGATTTTGAAGGCACGCGGCCTCAAAGTGACGATCCAGAAACTTGACCCCTACCTGAATGTTGATCCGGGGACGATGAGTCCTTATCAACATGGAGAGGTCTTCGTGACTGCCGATGGTGCAGAGACTGATCTTGACCTCGGCCATTATGAACGCTTCGTCGATGAAAATGTCAGCCGCCTGTCCAATGTGACAGCCGGACAGGTCTACAGCGAAGTCATCGAGAAAGAACGCCGAGGCGATTTTCTCGGCGGCACGATCCAGGTCGTCCCGCATATCACCAATGAAATTCGCAAACGTATTATGCAGGTGGGCGAAAAGACCGAGGCCGATGTTGTGCTGGTCGAAGTCGGCGGTACGGTGGGGGACATTGAAGGCCAGGCATTTCTCGAAGCGATTCGCCAGATGCGAATTGGTCTGCGGCGCAAAGATGCGCTGTATATTCACGTCACCTATCTGCCGTATATCGCCGCCGCCCATGAATTGAAGACCAAACCGACGCAGCACAGCGTTCGTGATCTGCGGAGCGTGGGCATTCAGCCCAATATCATTATCGCTCGCTCTGACATGCCTGTGAGCAAAGAGATTCTCGAAAAGCTGGCGACCTTCTGCGATGTTGATCCTGAAGCGGTCATTCCGATGGAAACCGTTGATAACATCTATGCTGTGCCGCTGCTGCTGGAGAAGGCCGGACTGGGCGATTATATCGTCGATAAGCTCAAGCTCGATGTGGAACAGCGGCCTGATCTGCGCGAGTGGGAGGCGATGGTCACGCGGATGCGCGGGGCCAAAGACACGCTGCGGATTGGCATCGTCGGCAAGTATGTCGCGCTGCAAGACGCCTATATGAGCGTCAAAGAAGCGCTGCTCCATGCGGCGGCGGCCCAACAGCGCAAGCTGGAAATCAAGTGGATTCTCTCGGATGAGCTTGAGAAGGGCAAACATCTCGAAGACCTTGAAACCCTGGATGGCATTGTTGTTCCGGGTGGCTTCGGCTATCGCGGCATTGAAGGCAAGATTCTGGCGGCCCGCTATGCCCGCCAGAACAAGGTTCCGTATCTGGGACTGTGTCTGGGAATGCAGGTCATGTGCATCGAATTTGCCCGCAATGTGCTCGATTATGAAGATGCCAACAGCACCGAATTCGATGAAGCCTCGCCCTATCCCATCATCAGCCTGATGATCGAACAGCAGAACGTCACGACGATGGGCGGCACGATGCGCCTGGGCGAATACCCCTGTCAGCTTGTCGCCGGATCGGTGGCAGCGGCGGCCTACGGGCAGCCGGAGATTATGGAGCGGCATCGTCATCGCTTCGAGTTCAACAATGACTACCGCACCGTCTTTGAAGAGAGGGGGATGCGCTTCAGCGGCATCAGCCCGGACGAGTCGCTGGTAGAGATTGCCGAAATCAAGAATCACCCGTATATGGTCGGCAGCCAGTTTCACCCGGAATTTCTCAGCCGTCCCAATCGTCCCCACCCCTTATTCGTGGGGCTTGTCAAAGCCGCCATTGCCTATCGCAAGCAGAACGAAAAGGCTGTCTCGCAGCCAATTGCCGTAGACACGAAAGAATAATCCATTATGTCTCTCGAAACTTTTATTCGGGCCATGCCCAAAGTGGAACTGTACGCGCACTTCGAAGGTGCGATCCCGCGTGAGACTCTGCTCATGGTGGCTGAGGAGAACGATATTGCCGCGAGCATGAAGGTGCGCCAATACAACGATCTCGTGAACTCGCTGACCAAGCCGGACATCAGCAAAATTGATGAACTGGCGGCAACTTACGTGGGCTGGCTGAAACACCCGGAAGACCTCGTGCGCGTTGTGTACGACATGGGCCTGGGCTTCTCACGCCAGAACATCCGCTATGCAGAGGTGAGCATCAGCCCAGCGCTCTACACCGAGAATGGAATGCCCTTTGAAGCCTTTCTTGAGGCGATCAATGATGGGCGAGATCGCGTCGAGCGCGGTTGGAAGGTGAAAATCAACTGGATTTTCACCATCCCGCGTGATCGTCCGCGCAAGGGTGATGATGTCGCCAAATGGGTCGTCAGCGCTGCCGCCCGCAAAGGCAATGTCGTGGGCATGGGCCTGTCGGGGCGCGAAGATGCTCAGCCCGCGGGCCAGTTTGCCAAGCCCTTCGCCACTGTCGAGAAGAAGGGGATGGGTCGCGTGGCGCATGTCCGTACCTTCTCGCACGTTGAACCCGTTCAGGAGACGCTGCAAATTCTCAATCCGCCGCGCATCACTGAATCGTGGGGCATTGCCGATGATGCGGAAACGCTGGAATTCATTGCACAGCGCGATATCACGTTTGTGGCGGTGGCCGCCCGTGAACTGCGTCTGGGACGTATCGCCTCGTATGGCGAGTATCCGCTGACCAAGCTGATGGATCATCTCAAGGTGGTCGTGGGGACGGGGATGCCTGCGCTGTATCAGACATCGCTCACAGACGAGTTGGTCGGATTGGGCGTGCAGCACAATCTCTCGTTGAGCGACCTGGAAACCCTCACACGTCATGCGATTCAGGGCAGCTTCCTGGGTGATGATGAGAAGAAGACGCTGCAAGAGGAATACGTGCGGCAGTTTGCCCAGTTGAGTGCGGAACATCTGGCGGGCGCATAACACGCCGATCCGCCATCATTTTGCCGCGTCTTAACATACGACAGCCCCACGTTATCCCTACGATAATATGGGGCTGTGTTATCAGAGAAACGCCGTAAGACCCCTGGCTTTAGACATGGGGATATAAGGCGTCAGGGTTGAAATCTGAGATTAAAAATGGTAAGATAGGAGGGTGTTGGTCGCGGGCGGCAACCCC
>DAOTUR010000277.1:0-7193 GCA_034436915.1 Anaerolineae bacterium | reverse complement strand
GGGGTTGCCGCCCGCGACCAACACCCTCCTATCTTACCATTTTTAATCTCAGATTTCAACCCTGACGCCTTATATCCCCATGTCTAAAGCCAGGGGTCTTACGGCGTTTCTCTGATAACCTCTTTCAAGGGTATTCAATCGAGAGTCAGATCGTGTTTTAACTTTATCTTCGTGTCCTTCGTGCCTTCGTGGTTCAGGTCTTTGCCACTCTCTCCAAAAAACTTACCCTTGAAAGCCCCAACCCCTCTCCCACTGCAAGGGTGAGGGGCTTTACCTCCACGCTCCGCATTGCCCCTTGAGAGGATAGCCGGGTGGTGAGGGGTGAGATCAGCAGCGCTATCCAAAACTGAGGTTAGTGAACTATCTTGATCTGTGTGTAAACTCTCCGTTAGATTGACACAGTGCTGCATAGGTCGTGTCCGTTCCATGCTATAATTTGCAGCAAATGACACCAATTGGGAGTCAATCCTGTGTTACTTCAAATGCTGCAATCTGGTCAAATCAATCTTCCGATGATTCTGGCTGTCGTCATCGTTTTATTTTTCAGCATGGGCTTTCATGAGTATGCTCACTGCCTGATGGCGACATGGTGGGGCGATCCAACCCCGCACGAGATGGGCCGTCTGACGCCGAATCCCCTGGTGCATATTTACTGGCCGGGCTTCCTCATGTTTCTGGTCATCGGCTTCGGCATCCTGGGCATGGCCCCGGTCAACCCGCGCCGTATGCGTGATCCGCGTTGGGGGTCGTTCTGGACGAGTGCCGCAGGCCCTCTGACGAATCTGCTGTTCGCAATTGTGGCAGCCATCATCTTCCATTTTGCTGGCCCCTCCCTGTTCCAGACGTCATCGCCGATGGTGGAGTTCATCTTCTATCTGCTGATTTATGCGATCAGTATCAATGTGCTGCTGTTCGTCTTCAACCTGCTGCCGTTCTTCCCGCTCGATGGCTGGCGCATGGTGCTGGCGCTACTGCCGGGCCGCTTCATGGCTAAATCGCAAATCTCGGCGGGCATCCGCAAAAATGCCAAACCCCTCTCCGACTTCTTGCAGTCCCCGGCCTTCAAGTGGCAGGAATGGGCGCAGGCCAGCCAATTTGTGCTCATCGCCATCATCGTCATCAGCCTGTTGGCAAATCGGTTGGCCCTGCCGTTTGATCCTCTGAATATTCTGATCAGCCGACCCGTTGCCATCATTACCAATGCCCTGATGAGCAGATAGTCCGTCGCGTGCATCGTCTCAAGCAGGGCGGGCGGGCGCTGCTGGCCTTTGCCCGTCCCGTCGATGAAACACTCATGCAGCAAACGCTCTCCCCCGCCCAGATCGACCTGTTTCGTCGGATGAAGCGGGCAGAGCAGCTCCACAGCCTCAACGTCCTGCGCGATGTACTGGCACAAGCTGACGATACACCACCTGATCTGGCAGCGGCGGCGCTGCTGCATGACTGCGGCAAAAGTCGTTATGCCCTCGCCACATGGCAAAAAACGCTGGCTGTCGTGGTTCATGCGCTGGCTCCGCGCCTGGAGCAGGCCCTGAGCCAGGACGAAAATATGACTTTTTGGCGAATGCCATTTATCGTGCGAAAATATCATCCAGCATGGGGCGCAGCACTGCTCACGGAGATCGGCGCATCAGCGCGGCTCATCTGGCTTGTGGCACACCACGCCGATCCGCTGAAGCTCTGGCAGGATCATCCGAATATCAATTTACTGATGCGACTCAAAAAGGCAGATGATGCAAACTAATCGGTCTCCAAGCCCCGAGAAGATAAAGCAGGCGACGGCCAGCGCAGTCCCTATGGAACGTGAACGCGATATTGGCGTGTGGCGCGGCAGCAAATCCAATTTGCAGTACTGGCTCTGGACAATCCTGACGCTCTCGCTGCATTACTGGTTCATCTACCGTCAAAACTCGATTACGCTCACAACACGGCGCGTCACACAGAAGCGTGGCAATATCCTGACCAGCAGCGAGACGAGCCTCAGCATCGACAACATCACGAATGTGGATGTGAATGTCTCGCTCTTAGGACGCCTCTTCAACTATGGTGATATTTCCATTCAAAGTGCGGGGTCAGATGCAACGGAAATTTTATTTGTGCGCCTTGCCAACCCGACGCGACTTCGTGATATCATTTTTGATTTAAAAGATGGCAAATACGACGAGACAAAAAATTAAGTATGACACGTCTGATCGTTCTGCCCGATTTGCACGCTCAGAGTGAAAGTCTCAAGACAATTGCACGGCCTCTGATGGATGCTGATGCTGTCATCCTGGCAGGCGACATGACGAATGGCAATATGGAGCATCTGCTGCGCGTCTTCGCAATCCTGGAAGATTTGAACGAGCATATCTATGCTGTGCCGGGTAATCTGGATACCGATGGCATCCTCGCGCACCTCAGCCGCGAAGGGTTGAGTCTGCATCGCACACATCAGATGCTGGATGGGTTTGCCCTGTGCGGCGTGGGGGGAGCGCTGCCGTTTGCAGGCAAGTTTGTCTTCACGGAAGCCCAGTTTGAGCAATATCTCAAGGACTGTGTGACGGATGTTCCGCCACAGGCCCCCAGGATTCTCATCTGTCATCAGCCGCCCTATGGAACGCTGGTGGATCGCCTGCCGGACGGTACACATGTGGGCAGCCATGCGGTGCGGGCCTTCATCGAGCAAACACAACCCTTGATCTGCTTTAGCGGGCATATCCATGAGGCCCAGGGGATCGATCAGTTGGGACAGACTCAGCTCGTCAATCCTGGCCCGCTGTGGGACAGCCATGCGTATGCCTATGTCGAACTGGAGGAGGGTCGCGTGCAAACGCTGGAGATCAGGCAGATCGAATCATGAAGATCATCGCCCTGCCTGATCTTCACGGCAGTCTGCGCTCTCTATCCGCACTCGGCCCGGTGTTGCAGCAGGTTGATCTGGTGCTCCTCCCTGGCGATCTGACGATCAGCGGGACGCCGCAGGAAGCGGAGCAGCTTCTCAGCGCCCTTCGCCCGTACAATCCGCTCATCTGGGCGGTGGCGGGCGGCTACGATACGCAGCGCGTCAATCACTATCTCTCCGAACAGCACATCAACCTGCACAACCAGGCTCGAAGTCTGGACGGATGTGATGTGATCGGGGTTGGCGGCGATCTGTTTCAAACCACAGCACCGCCCGAACATCTCCTCTATGACAATGTTCAGTTTGATTTCATGCTCAACGAGACCATCCAGACGCTGAAACGGCGCACCCCGAAAATTTTCGTCACCCACTATCCGCCCCAAGGGACGCTGGTAGATCGCACCCTCTCTGGCCAGCACATTGGCAGCCGCGCTATTCGCAGCTTCATCGAAGAGATTCAGCCGCTGATCTGTTTATCCGGCTATCTGCACGATGCCCCTAACCAGGACACATTGGGCCGTACCCACCTGCTCAACCCCGGCCCGCTCTGGCTGCATCACACCTATGCCTATGTGGAAATTCAGCACAATGAGGTCACGACAGCGGAGATTCGGTCTCTGCCATCGGCACGCTGAAGAGGCACTGCGGCGGGCCTTCTGGCGGATACGTCCACGCAGGCGCATCGGCTTGATCGACAAACACGCGGTGATAATCGCTGTAGAGTGCTTCGAGCGCGGCACAATCCCCGACCATCTCAGCGGCCTGCCCCTGCCACGTCCAGCATTCGTAATGGCGCTCACTCAGGGGGACATCGTACAGCGTTTGCAGCGTGGCACAGCGGTTCAAGGTGCGCTGCGCCGACGCATACTTGCCCTCAAGAAAATATTCATGCCCCAATTGATACCAGCCCGATGACCATTCCGGCGCACGCTCCGTCACCTCGCGGCATGATTGGATCGCGGCCTCGCGTTCGCCCAGGCTGCTGCTGAGTTCACACAGGCGAAAGCGGGCTTTCACATTGGCGGGGTCATCAGCGATGATGTGATAGTAGGACGAGACAGCCGTATCGGGCTTGCCAGCATGGATCGCATAGAGCGCCTGCTCAAAATGCAAGGGGAGCAGAGCTGGTCCAGAGGTGATCGCCTCGCGCACCGCCTGGAGCGCGTCGTTATACTGGCCCGTATCGCTGAGAGCAATTGCCAGCACACGCCGCGCATCCATCCGCCACGACTGCGCCCGCTCATCACTGATGGCGACGCCGCGCCGCGCTTCACGCAGGGCCGCCTCAAACAAGCCCTGTTTACCATAGGCCAGCGCCAGCGCCAGACGTGCGGGCATATTCTCCGGGATGCGCTCAATCACGCGCACCGCCAGCCGTGACGCTTGATCGGGCTTATCATTGGCTTGCAGCACCAGCGCATGAGCCGCCAGAATCTCAAAATTCCAGGGGTTAGCAGCGGCGGCAGCCTGGGTGTAAGTCAGGGCCTGGACGCGATCCGCATCACGGTTGTAATCGCTGTAACTGCGATAGATCAGCGCCCGCACGAGCAGCGTCAGCGCGGCGGGATCATCCGGGTGAGCGCTATACTGCTGCTGGGCAATCAGCACCGCCTGTGCCAGATCGCCCCGCGCAAACGCCGCCTCGCCATCGGCCAGCGAGTGTGGCGTACCCGGCGGCGCAAAAAATGTGCGCGAGACAACATCCCACAGTCCCAGCACGAGACCAAGCGAGAGGCCCATAACCAATGCAAACGGCACGAGGCCGCCGCGCCGTTTTGGGCGAAATGTAAGACGAGACCGCTGACGTTGGAGACGCATGAGACACACAATACGGGGGCTGCCAGGTGCCTCCAAGTCTACCGCAGTCCACACAGCCATGCCAGAGCAAAATGAAGATTATCGTCCCTTAATCAAGATATACGGATGAGCCTCTATTGTTCATCCTTTTTGCCAAACAGCCGATTTGCCAAGCGCGTCCCAAGCAGCGCCCCCATGAAGGTGCTCCCCGGCTCAACGCGGGGCGTCTCTACTGCCGCGGCATCCCAATCAGCACGATGCCGATGATTGATCCACTCCTCATAGCCCAGGGAGGTTTTTTCCAGCAGGGCGCTCACCGCATCCCGATCATTGGCCGCGATGATCTGACGCAGACTTTGCAGCAGTGTCACCATGTCATCAATCGCACGGGTCAGCACATCGCGGTTGGCAAGCCATTCGTCGCGCAGCGCATTGGGATGGGTGTCGAACAGGGGACGGGTCAGCGCCCCAAAGGTCGAATTGGTGAACCATTGCAAATCCTGCCAGCCCGGATGCCCCTGCACCTGAGCAAACAGCGCCACGCCGAGCAGCGCAGGCAGTCCTTCCGTCAGCGCGAGCAGCGTATCATGCTCGATGGGGTCGAGAAAGCGCGGACGTGCGCCCAGAATCGAGGCGAAATTAAAGGCCAGATCAACCGCTTCTTTGGCGGCGCTGGCTGAGGGCGTCAGGATCAGGCTGCCCTGATCGAACAGATCGGCTTTGGCCTGCGCGATGCCTTGCTCGACCTGAAACAGATACGCAGGATTGATCATGGGTGTCGCGCCGATCCAGTGATGCCCATCTGATAAAAACTCCTGCGCCCACTGCATCGAAGGCCGCTTAAGGGGCGAAAAATCCAGGATGACGCTGCCATCGCGTAAGGCGCTGGCAAGGGCTTGATAGGTGGTGCGCGTCTCTTCATATGGCACAGCCATGAGGATCAGATCACAGTCTTTCACAGCGAGGGTCAGCGCGTGTTCAATGCGATCCACCGCACCCATTGTGAGGGCGGTGCGTTCCATATCCCGCTGATTCGGTTCATAGCCCACGATATCGAAGGTGTGTTTGCCGCCGCCTTTGGCATAGCGATGCAGCGCCAGCCCCACCGAGGTTGAAGCGCGATCCAGGCCGAGGATCGCAATTGTCAGATGTGCCATGTGTTTTTCTCCTGCTGTGTCATGCTGATGATATGACATTTAATCATAACGATTTCAAATTGTGATGCGGGCGTCAGGGATACAGAGTCATGTCATCGTCAGGGCGCGGTGTGTCCGTGTAGATGTTTGTAGGGATATGTCATGTCCTGGCCGCCGTGTCCCTACAAACCGCTATAAATATCTCTATTTATCGTTGCGGCGAGGTTATTCTCTATCTCTCTCCGCTTGCAGCGCCGTGAGCAGCTCAGGTAATCCGTCAAAGATAACATCGGGCGGTGTCTGGCTCTGGGCGGCGTCCGCCTGTGTCGCAATGCCTGTGAGAACAAGCGCTGTCATCAGGCCAAGCGCCCGCGCTCCGGCAATATCGGTGTCCAGACGATCCCCGACCATGAGCACCGCTGATGCAGGCTGCACCACCACTGACAGCGCCGCCTCAAACATGGCAGGCTGCGGCTTGCCCATGAGGAGCGGCGTCTTGCCACTGGCGGTGCTCAACATGGCAAGGATGCTGCCCGCCCCCGGCGCGAGACCCTCCGACATGGGATAGGTGCTGTCGCCATTGGTTCCGACAAAATCGACCCCATCACGCAGCAGGCTGGCGGCTTTAGAGGCTTTGGCATACGTCCATTCCGTATCCAGGCCCGCCACAACCACCTGCGCCTGGTCATCCACCACGATCAAGCCGCCCTCTGTAAGCAGACGCCGCAACCCACCCATGCCGACCACATGGACGCGAGTCCCCGGCGGATAATGGGTTTGCAGATAGCGCACGGCTGCAATGCCACTCGTGACAATCCGTTCAACAGGCACGCCATGAATACCCAACCGCGCCAATTTTGTCACATACTGCTCAGGGTGCGTACTGCTGTTATTGGTCGCCAGCGCATACGGGATCGCCTGCGTCGTCAGCCAGGCAAACATCGCCCCCAATCCCGGCAGGCCCTCCTCGCCGCGCCACAGCACGCCATCCATATCAAAGACCAGCGCCTTGATCGCAGAGAGACGAGAGCGTGTGTGAGCATCAAGCATGTTCAAATCCGATCCTATGAGAGATGAGGATAATTCGCCGTGAATCTTAGACGTTCGATGAAGCATTCATGGTTGGTTTTGTACATCTGGTCAGGGGCGCAGGGTGCTGATAGGTATGCATGATCGCGTGGTATTGATTTTTACCTCACACGATAGGTTCTCAACAGGTCACAGCGTTTTTGTAGGGGCGCGATGCATCGCGCCCCATTTGCAGCAACTTAAGCAAATCACCCGTCGTCCGCCTCGCTTTTGTCCTGTCGTCAGGGGTTGAAAACCCCTGCCTTGCCTGTTGCGGGACTGAAAGTCCCGCTCAAACCATCTTTTTG
>DAOTUR010000276.1:0-11554 GCA_034436915.1 Anaerolineae bacterium | reverse complement strand
GGTCTGTAGGGACATGACATGTCATGTCCGAACACGGAGACACGGCGTGCCAGGACATGGCGTGCTAGGACACGGCGTGCCAGGACATGGCGAGCCAGGACATGGCGGGCCAGGACATGGCGGGCGAGGACATGGCGGGCGAGGACATGGCGGGCCATGTCCCTACAAGAACATTTTTATTTCTAAAAATGATTGTGGCGCGGCACATAGGACGGATGTATGGCGTTTATGCGGATGGGCGTGGTCTGCGCCGCCCACAATGAGGCGAATCAGTGGCTGTTCTCACAGCGCGGTGATCTGGGCATGTGGAATTTTCCATCTGGGCGGCTTGATCTTCATGAGCGCTTGGATGCAGCAGCAGCCCGCGAAGCCTTTGAGGAAACGGGCGTGCGCGTTGCTATTCGGCAGCCCCTGGGTTTGTACTACTATGCCCGCTGGCAGCGCCTCAATGTGCTGTTTACCGCCGATGTGACAGGCGGAGAGATGCGGCAAACGACCCTGGAAACGCGGGCCAATGGCTTCTATCCGCTGCATGAGCCGCCGCTGCCGCTGCTGGATGGGCCAATTGTGCAGCAGTTGCAGCAGCCGACACCGCATACTGTGGTCATTGAGACGCCGCTTGAGGAGTACCGCCGCCTGCGCCGCCGTTTTGCGTGGCGTTGGGTGCAAAATCTGCTGGCTGGACGTCCTGAACCGCGTTACCCGCACTTCACCATCCATGCCAGCCTGTTGATTCGCCACACGGAACATACTGTGATGACGCTGGCCGAGCCGAACGGCCAGCGCGTGCTGCCCGGTATTGTGTGTGCGGGACGCGATGCACCCTGGGAGCAGGTGCGCCGTTATGTGCGCGATACCTATGGCCTGTATGAACTTCGCAGCGCCGAGCTGCATTGGCTTGGGCTGTATCAGCATGTGTCGGATGCGCGGATTGAGTTGATCTTCCTGGTGGATCTGCCGCCGAGTTCGCCGCTAACGCATCCGTCCATCGCCTGGACGCCGTTTTACAGCGGGGCGTGGTGGCCGGGGTATCGCCCGTTTGTGCAGCACGCCCAAACCCACAGCGGCTCGATCTTATCAATTTATGAGACCTGAGTTTTTATCGTTGTGTTTGGCTTTACCCCTCTCCCACGAAGTGGGAGAGGGCGTTTAAATAAACCGTTTTTATCCCTGTCGGCCAAAGGACAAACAATGATTGAGCAAGCCGTCATTGACCAGATTCGCGCCCGCGTCTCAGCACAGCACGACACTATCCTCAGCTTCTTTCGTGAGATCGTTGCCATTCCGAGCATGGAGAGCGATATTCGGGCGGTGGGCGAACGCTGCAAAACCGAGATGCAAAAACTCGGCTTTGATGAGGTCTGGTGGGACAAGATGGGCAATATCGTCGGCAAAATTGGCAGCGGCGACAAAATTTTGCTCTATGACAGCCACATTGATACCGTCGGCATCGGCAATCCTGAGCAGTGGAAATGGGATCCGTTTAAAGGCAAGACGGAAGAGGGCATCTTCTATGCGCGTGGGGCCTGCGATGAAAAGCAGAGTACGCCTGGCATGATCTACGGGCTGGCGCTGGCGCAGGAACTTGGCCTGCTGGACGGTTTCACGGCCTACTATTTTGGCAATATGGAAGAGTGGAACGATGGCAGCGCCCCACATGCCTTCGTACAGACTGAGGGCATCAAACCGGATTTTGTCGTCATTGGTGAGCCGACCAAGATGCAGGTGTATCGCGGGCATAAAGGTCGTGTAGAGTTCAAAATCACGGCACGCGGCAAGAGCGCCCATGCTGCCAGCAACTTCCTCGGTGATAATGCGATTTACAAGCTGCTGCCCATCATCGACAGAATCAGCAAGTTAGAGCCTGAGTTGGGCGATCATCCGTTCCTGGGGCATGGCCGCATTACTGTGACGGATATGCACGTCAAGACGCCGAGCATCAATGCTGTGCCTGACGAAGCGACCATTTATATTGATCGCCGTATCACCTTTGGCGAAGACCCGCAAAGAGAGCTTCAACGCCTCAAAGATATCATCGGTGAGCGTGATGACAGTGAGGCCTCGATTCTGGTCTACGATGAGCCGAGCTATACGGGCTTTGTCTTCCCGCTGGACAAGATTTATCCCGCCTGGGCCTATGATGAGGATCATCCCTTTGTGCAGGCGGGCCTTGAGGCAGGTCGGGCGCTGTGGGGCAGCATGACCACAGGCAAATGGGATTTCTCGACCAATGGCGTTTACTGGGCAGGGCAGGCGGGCATTCCGTCGATTGGCTTTGGGCCGGGCGATGAGATTCACGCGCACACCGTCATCGAACAGGTGCGGCTTGAGGACGTGGTGAAGGCGACAGAATGGTATGCGCTGCTGCCGGGCTTGATTCGGACATAATCATGGTCAATTTCCCAGGATCGAACTTTATCGGCGGCGCATGGGCCAACGGCTTTGGCCTGCAATTCGCCCCGCAAGACGATGGGTGGTTCAGTGCGACCTATACCTTTGACAGCCTGAAACAGGGACCGCCGGGAATCGTGCATGGCGGGGCACTGGCATCTGTGCTGGATGAGGCGATGACAGCGGCGGTCTTTGCCGCCGGATATCCCGCCTTCACGGTCAATCTCATCCTCGATTATCGTGCGGCGGTGCTGGTGGGCGTCGCGGTGACGATTCAGGGCAAGGTCAATCTGATTGATCGGCGCAAGCTGTACACGATTGCGCGGGTGCTGCTGCCCGATGGCACGCTGGCGGTGGAGGGGAAAGCGCTGTTTGTGGCTCGCAAGGATGCCTGATGTAACCTGAGTTTTGGATAGATTTTTAGGATGTATTTTGCTCCTCACCCTCACCCCAACTCCTCTCCCACTGCATGGTAGAGGGGCTTTACCCCATTCCCATCCTCGCCCCTTGTGGGAGAGGATAAGAGGTGAGGGGTTGCCTCGCCGTTTTGATTTTGATCCTATCTCTTGTTGCAATCCTTTATCACGAATCGCCTGCCTGAATAGTCCTTAATCTTTCATAATTTTTATAGTGTTGCTGACCATCAAGCTGCATTCTGTCATATGATAAAGACAGATGCTCTCTCATCATCAAAAGTGTGTTAGAAACGGACTATAGTCCGTTTAAGGTGTAATTAAAGAAGCAACTGATCACGTCCATATTCTATGAAGCGAATTTTGAAGACGTGAGGATAACGACGATGCAAATACTTGGCCTGCACCACATCACGATTGTCGCGGCAAATGCCCAGCGCACACTGGATTTCTACAGCGGCGTATTGGGGCTGCGGCTTGTCAAGCAGACGGTGAATTTTGATGCCCCCAACACCTATCATCTCTACTTTGGCGATCATGTCGGTTCGCCTGGAACGGCCATCACCTTCTTTGAATGGCCCGGCGCACCCAAAGGTCGTCCGGGTGTCGGTGGCACGCACCATCTGGCGCTGCAAGTGGCCGATGAAACGGGCTTGCTCAAGTGGAAGCGGCGGCTGATTGATCTGGACATTGCTGTGCAGGGGCCGTTTGATCGGCGCTATTTCCAGAGCCTGTATTTTAGCGATCCTGATGGCATGATCCTGGAAATTGCCACACGCGGGCCGGGCTTCACCGTTGATGAGGCATCCGAGGCGCTGGGGACGACCTTTCAGACTCCGCCGGAGGTGATGATGCGGGCCAACCGCGATGAGGCCGCGATTGACGCGGTGGTCTGGCCGGAGGCGCTGCCCACCATTACGCCCGACATGGTGCTGACACAGGGGATGCATCACATCAGCGCCATCAGCTCGAACATTGAGCGCACCCATGCCTTTTTGAGCGGCGTGTTGGGCCTGCGCCGCGTCAAGATGACCGATAATTTTGATGCCAAAGGCTCGGCGCACTGGTACTGGGGCCTGGATGACGGACGGCCCGGCACGCTCATCACCTACTTTGAGCATAACGCCCGCCGCGCCCCGGCGGTGGAGATTGGGACAGGGCAAACCCATCATTTTGCCTTCGCGGTGAAAGATGAGCAGGAGCAGGCCGAGTGGCGTAAGCGTCTGAATGGGGCGGGCTACCGCGTCTCGCAAATTCTGGATCGCACCTACTTTCGCAGCATCTATACCAATGATCCCGATGGTCATATCGTTGAATTGGCAACGGTGGGGCCGGGCTTCACTGTCGATGAAGATGAAGCCGTCCTGGGGCAGACCTTGAAGCTCCCACCCTGGCTCGAACAGCACCGTTCCGTGATTCAGCCCGCGCTGACGCCGCTCGTTCTGCCGGAAGGAATGCGTTCATGATGGACATTCATCAGGGCCAGCCGCTGCTCACAAAAGGCGCTCCTCTCAACGAAGCGAAAGCTGCGCTGATTATGGTGCATGGGCGCGGCGGTGGGGCGGCCAGCATCACGCCGCTGATCTCGCATCTTGAAACCGAGGGCTTTGCCTATTTTGTGCCGCAGGCGGCAGGCGCGACATGGTATCCGCAGCGCTTTCTCGCGCCCCGCGCCCAGAACGAGCCGTATCTGTCCTCGGCGCTGGCGGTGATTGATGATCTGGTCAAGCAGGCCGAAGCCGCCCATCTGCCGCCTGAAAAGATTGTGCTGCTCGGTTTTTCGCAGGGGGCATGTCTGGCGCTGGAGTATGCAGCGCGGCATCCTCGGCGCTACGGCGGCGTGATTGGCTTCAGCGGAGCGCTGATCGGCGCAGAGGCTGAACTGTCGGGTTATCCCGATTCGCTGGAGGGGACGCCTGTCTTCCTGGGGTGCAGCGATGTTGACGATCACATTCCGCTGGAACGGATCAAAGGGACGACAGCGATTTTGCAGGCCCTGGGCGCACAGGTGACAGAGCGAATTTACCCGCACATGGGGCATACTGTCAACATGGATGAAATCACATTTGCACGCCACCTGCTGACACGGGTTGCTGCCAACCCATAGACGGAACGAGGACTGTTATGAGCGATGAGACAAGGCTGCACTTCATCTGGGTCGAGCCGGGTCGATTGGCAGTCTCGGCCTTTCCAGAGCAGGAGGATGATCTGCGCTGGATGCACGCCCAGGGGATTCGCGCTGTTGTCACGCTCACGGAACAGGCCCTCACGTACTGCTTCATCATGCCTGCGCTGGTGCAGGCGCTCGATATCAAGACCTGTCATGAACCCATCGACAGTCGCGGTGTACCGGATGACTTTGATACCATTTATCGCGTCATGGACTTTGTGGATGAGATGCTCACCGAAGGGCGACCCGTGTTGATCCACTGCTGGAATGGCACGGGCCGCACCGGGGTGATGCTGTATGGCTACTTCCTCCAGCAAAATGTCTCGCTGGTGGAGTCCCAGCAGCACATTGCCCAGATTCGCCCTCTGAGTGCCTGGCGAGCGCTGACGGCGGATCAGCGCGATTACATCACACAGTACGACGCCTATCTGCACGAAGAGTAAACGAACATTCTGCTTGTGGCAAAAGCGGCAAGAGGGCTAATGCTGTGCTAGAGTTTGAGATGAGAGCGGCTTTTGACATGTTGGCAGACGCGCTGCTCTAGAATCGCTGCTTACCGCAAATGAAAGCCATCGCATATGTCCGGTTATATTTTTCTACGGTCAGATAAAAGCCTTATTCGTTTTACCGAGCAGCCCTACGAAACGGAAACCCTTTTACAAACCTTACTGGCTGATTATCCTGATCTATTGGCGGGAGATCAGATTAATTTACAAAATCCGCGCCGCTGGATTTTTGTACAGCGCGAAATGGGTGTTTCAGATGGTGTTTCGCGCTGGTCGTTAGATCATCTTTTTATCGATCAAGAGGGTATTCCTACCCTGGTTGAAGTAAAGCGGAGTTCCGATACCCGTATACGACGTGAAGTTGTTGGGCAAATGCTCGATTATGCAGCGAATGGTGCGATGTACTGGAAAACTGGCGATGTGAGAGTGGCCTTTGAAAGACAGTGTGCTCAAAACGCACGACAGCCTGATCAAGTCATCAAAGGTCTTAATGAGGATATAGACATTGAGAATTACTGGCAAACTGTAGAAGAAAACTTGCGCTCTGGGCGCTTACGCTTGCTTTTTGTGGCCGATGTCATCCCACCCGAATTACAGCGGGTCATCGAATTTCTCAATGAGCAGATGAAACACACCGAAGTTTTGGGGATTGAAGTCAAACAATATGCCTATGAAGGCCAGCAAATGCTTGTGCCTCGCGTCATTGGGCAAACCAGCGAGGCCCAACAAACAAAAGGCCAGGGACGACGGGCCGCGGGACAGTGGAACGAAGAGTCCTTTCTCAGCACTCTTATTCAAAAAACCAATCAAGACACGGCTGATATCGCACAGAAGTTTATTCGATGGCTTGATGAAAACGGGATTGATTACGATTGGGGCCAGGGAACTGCGAACGGCTCTATAAAATGGTCGTATACCAAAGGAAAAATCCGCTATCCAATCATTTATATCTATTCGGAAGGCACTGTAGAGCTTCCTTTTGAACATCTTCGCACCAGACCCCCGTTTAATGATGTGGTCAAACGTCAGGCGTGGTTGCATAAAATTCAAGCTATTCCACGTCTCCAAACGAAACATAGTGATATTGACAAACGTCCCAGCTTTCCTCTTGCTGCTCTGAAAACGGATGAACAGCAAATTCTCTTCTTAGAGACGATCCGATGGGTTATTGCACAAATTGAAGAGTATTACGCCCATAACTCGTAATATCTAAAGAGGTCGTTATAGTGGTCGATATCAATTCAAATTGCTGATTGATGTGTAGAAAGTGTGATAAACCATGACCATTCTTCCCGATGTGCTTGAACCCAATCTGAAAGTTGTCTTTTGCGGTACGGCGGCGGGGACAGCCTCCGCAAAGGCTGGCGCGTATTACGCCAAATCCACCAACAAATTCTGGCGCACGCTGCACAGCGTCGGCCTGACCCCCGTCAAACTGGCCCCGGAGCAATTTCGGGATGTGCCGCAGTATGGCATTGGCTTCACGGATCTGGCGCAGGAGGTGACGGGCGCGGATCATGTGATCGCCGCCGAGGAATTCGATCTCAAGGGGTTTGAAGAGCGCATCCTCAAATATCAGCCGCGTGTGGTGGCCTTCACCAGCAAGCGTGGCGCATCGGAGTTTCTCAAACGTCCGACAGGTAAAATCGAGTATGGCTTTTTGGAGGAGAAAATCGGCGAGACGCGGCTGTTTGTGCTGACGTCACCGTCCGGGGCCGCGAACAGCTCCTGGGATGAAGCCCCCTGGCAGATTCTGGCGGATTATCTCAAAGAGCCACAGCCGTAGGGCATGAACACAGGCTTCGTACCGAAGACGTTTACCATCCCGCCACAACGATCAATAGAAATATTTTTGGCGGTCTGTAGGGACAAGGCCCGCTTTGTCCGAATGGGTGGACACAGCAGGCCGTGTCCCTACGACAATCAGAGTCACGCCTCTGTTCTCAATAATCCTGTAAACTGGGAGCACGAGTCACGGTTTCCAGTGGGTTAAAATCACGTATGCCTGATTTTTCTTTTCAATGTGTCATCTGTGGGCGCACCTACCGCGAAAACGAGGTCACTTACACCTGTCCTGTGTGCGGCGAAGCGGGGACGCTCGATATTCTTTATGATTATTCGGCGCTGCGAACGCAGATTGATCGGGATGCATTGACAGCGCAAAGACGCCCCGATGTGTGGCGCTACAAAGCCCTGCTGCCTATTTCCACTGATGCAATTGTGCCTCCGCTCACGGTTGGCGGAACGCCGCTGTATGATGCGCCGCGCATCGCTGAATCACTCGGCATCAAGCAGGCGTGGGTCAAGGATGAAGGCCGCAATCCAACGGCCTCATTTAAGGATCGTGCGAGTGTGCTGGTAGTGGCGCGGGCCATGCAAAAAGGCTTCTCGATTGTGAGCACTGCCAGCACAGGCAATGCAGCGGCGGCGTTGGCGGGCATCGCGGCGTCTGTGTCCGGGATGAAGACAGTGATCTTTGTGCCTGCCACCGCGCCTGAAGCCAAAATCGCGCAGCTTTTGGTGTACGGCGCGACGGTGCTGCTGGTCGAGGCCAATTATGATACGGCCTTCGATCTGTGTATGCAGGTGTGTCGGGAGCAGGGCTGGTACTGTCGCAATACCGGCGTCAATCCCTTTACAACCGAAGGGAAAAAGAGCGTTTCATTAGAGATTGCCGAGCAAATGTCGTGGGCCATACCCGATGTGGTCGTCGTTTCGGTAGGCGATGGGAGCATCATCAGCGGTGTGTATAAGGGGTTTTACGATTTGCATCAGTTGGGTTGGATAGAACGGATTCCGCGCTTGATCGGTGTACAATCATCGGGCAGTTGCGCCCTCACTCATGCCTGGGAACAGGGCATCCCCGGCTATATGATGACGCCGCAGCCCGCCGACACGATTGCTGACAGCATCTCAGCAGGTCTGCCGCGTGATCGCGTGAAAGCATTACGGGCTGTGATGCTGACCAATGGGGCCTATGTGGATGTTCCCGATGAGGCGATCCTGGCCGCCATTCCTGAGCTGGCCCAGCGCACCGGCGTCTTTGCTGAACCCGCTGCTGCTGCTGCCTATGCGGGCGCAAAACGCGCTGTGGAGGTGGGCCGTATCCAGCCTGATGAGAGTGTGTTATTACTCCTGACAGGGAATGGCCTCAAGGATGTCCGCCGCGCCCAACAAACGGTGCGGGGTGGGGTGCGCGTATCGCCCACGTTACAGGCGATTCGAGACACATTGACAACACTGGATCTAAAATGAAACCTACCTACTCAATCGTTGCCCCGGTTTACAATGAGGCGCAAATCCTCCCTGAATTTTGCCAGCGCGTGCGGGCCGTGATGCTTGCCACAGGCGAACCCTGGGAACTCGTCATGGTGAATGATGGCAGCCGTGATGGATCGTTCGATATTATGATGCAGCAGGCCGCCCAGGACGAGAATGTCAAGGTCGTCAATTTTGCCCGCAACTTCGGCCATCAGGTGGCTGTGACTGCCGGGATTGATTATGCCAGCGGACGCGCCATTGTGCTGATCGACAGCGATCTGCAAGATCCGCCGGAAGTCATCACCGAGATGATCGTAAAATGGAAAGAGGGCTATGATGTGGTGTATGCCATCCGCACCAAGCGCGAGGGCGAAAGCTGGTTCAAGCTCACCACTGCCAAGCTGTTCTATCGCATGATTTATCGCATCACCGATGTCGATATCCCGCTGGATACAGGCGATTTTCGCTTGATGGATGAGAAAGTAGCCGATGTGCTGCGTCGTATGCGTGAGCACAACCGTTTTATTCGCGGCATGACGAGTTGGATTGGCTTTAAGCAAACGGGTGTGGGCTATATTCGCATGGCTCGTAAAGCCGGGGAGACTAAATATCCGCTGCGTAAGATGCTGTCGTTCGGGTGGGATGCCGTGACCAGCTTTTCCTTTTTCCCACTCCAAATTATGATTTATATGAGCGGAATCCTCGGCGTGCTGGCGATTTTGATGTCGATTGTGGTGACAGTCCTGCGGATCACACACGGTGTCCAGTATTTTGGCGGGCAGGCGACTACAATTGTGCTGCTGCTGCTGCTCACGGCCTTTCAGTTGTTTTTCCTGTTCATCGTCGGGCAGTATGTCGCCCGCATCTATGACGAGACACGCAATCGCCCTCTCTATGTCGTGTCCAAAACACAGGGATTTAATGCAGCGCAGGAAGACAGCGCCAAACGCGCTGCTCTGAGAGAAAATGCAGCGCCTTATACGGTAGCCACAACGCACGGCTTTGAGACACAGGCGGGTTATGAGCGAGAAAGACACGAGTAACGATCTGGTCGACCAGTACAAGCAGCTTGTCGAGCGTTATGAGACGTTGAACCAGGAAATTGACGCTTTTTTGGATTCCGCGCATCAAGCTGATGGCAAAGAACTCTCGCTGGCCCATTTGCGCCAGTATCGTGATATGCAGCGTTCCCGTGATGAGGTCTTTAGTGAGATGCGGGCCTTGCAACAGCGCCTGATGACGGATGAAACCACAGCGACGAATCTGGGGGAAGCTTAGACTTTATGATCACAGGCCCAACGTTTGAAGAAATGCTCCACCCCCACACCATCGACCCGACGACGCGGGCCAAAGCGGTAGAGGCCCTGAAAGGCAATCCGCTCGATCCGATCAATCTCTTTAATGTCACATGGCGCGACAAAAATAACGAGGTCTATCATGTCGTCCTGCCCAAAGAGCTGACGGGTGTCGATGCGCCGATTGTTGTGATTTATGGCATGGGTTTTCCTTCGGGTAGTCATAAAGTTGGAGCAGCCTATTCGGTGCTGCTGGAAAAGCAGTTGCTGGGGGAGGTTGATCCCTCACAGCATACGCTCGTCTGGCCGTCCACTGGCAATTATGGCATTGGCGGGGCCTTCATTGGCTGTCGCATGGGCTATGACTCGATTGTGGTGCTGCCGGAGAATATGAGCCAGGAGCGCTATCAGCGCATCGAGAGCTATGGGGCGCGGATCATCAAGACCCCAGGCAGCGAGAGCAACGTTAAAGAGATTTACGATGAGGTCAACCGCCTGCGTACCTCCAGCGATAAGATCCGCATCCTCAATCAATTCGAGGTCATGGGCAATTATCGCTTTCACTACTACGTCACAGGCAATACCATCGTTGAACTGGCCGCAGAACTCCAGCAAAAAGGCGTCGGCAATGGGCGTGTGGCGGCCTTTGTTTCCTCAATGGGCAGTGCAGGCACCATTGCTGCCGGGGATCGCCTGAAGCAGGCGTGGCCGGAACACAAAATTGTTGGCCTGGAACCGATTCAATGTCCCACGCTGTATAACAACGGCTACGGCGCACATGAGATTCAGGGCATTGGCGATAAGCATGTCACCTGGGTTCACAACGTCCTCAACATGGACGCCCTCATGTGCATCGATGATATGGACTGCCTGCGGCTGCTGCGCGTGCTGGCCGAGCCAATCGGACGTGAGACGCTGGCGAAGCATTACGGCATGTCAGTTGGGTTAGCTGAGTGTTACGGCGAACTGTTTGGCATCAGCGCCATTTGCAATATCATCGGCGCGATCAAAACGGCGAAACATTATCATCTTGGGGCGGATGATGTGATCGTCACAGTGGCGACGGATTCGATGGAACGCTATCACTCCACGATGCAGCACATGACCACGCAGCACGGCCCACTCACCGAAGCGCAGTCCATCGGGGCGGTTGAGCGCATTTTTCACGGCGCGGCCACCGATTGGATTCTCGATGGCACGTCCGATGTCCGTGAGCGCTGGCACAATCTCAAGTATTACACCTGGGTTGAGCAGCAGGGCAAGACGGTTGAGGAGTTGGATGCCCAGCGTGATCCGTCCTGGTGGGTGCAGCATCAGCGCCTTGTGAGCGACATTGACGCTCGCCTGATTGCCCAGCGCGTCCATGCGTAAATATGCTAATGTGATTGTGATTTTCACGTGTAATCATTCACCTCTCCGTGCGACAAAGGCCCTCGTAGGGGCGCGATGTATCGCGCCCTGATTGATTTATAGGGGATTTGGCTTGGGCAGGATGCATCCTGCCCCTACGAACCTAAA
>DAOTUR010000275.1:0-17318 GCA_034436915.1 Anaerolineae bacterium | reverse complement strand
AACACCTCATCTAGGCTTTCCTGATTTTACGTGTGGCAAGACTTCGCCACACACCCTCTCTCAGTCCTTTGTTAAGGTGCAAAGAGCATTCTAAGAAATCAGGGGCGGAAATACAAGTTCTACGCCTTACCTCCCCATCGCTAAAGCGAGGGGCTTCACGGCGCTTCTTCGGTGAATATTGCCAGACACAAGGCGATATTGTTGTCGAAATGGAGGTTGAACATATTCAACCGACATCTAAAGGGGGCAAAGGCGAATCAGGCAATTTGTGTTTATCTTGTGGGAGCTGCAACGGCTTTAAGAGCAATTTCACGCACGCTGCCGATCCTCAAACACAAGAGATTGTTCCTCTATACAATCCAAGACTTCCGTTCTGGGACGATCATTTCATCTGGAGTGAAGATGGATTGGTTGTGATTGGATTAACCGCGATTGGTCGGGCAACTGTTCAGCGACTGAATATGAATAATGCCGAAGTGATTGTGTCAAGGCGACGTTGGGTCAGCGTCGGGTGGCATCCGCCCACATAATCACAAGACCAGCATCGCATCCCCAAATGCGAATCTTCTATGCCATGCTATCATTGAAAAAACTGAGGAGGCGCTATGAGCGACAGAGTTGTCACTGTCACAGTTCCAGAATGGTTTCCTAAAAGCATGGAACAGAGTGTGAATGAGCAAAGAATGTTTGAATTTGTTCTTTGCGAGAGCATCATTCTCCAATTTGAACAAGTGCGAGATGGTCGTTCGCTCGAAGAGATGGTGACTATTCTGGATCATTTCTCTGATGCCGCCTTATGGCAGGTTCTTGCCTATCGTGTGCCTTATACTGTTTATCTTCGAGAACAGGAGCTTGTTGAGAAAGACCCTTTAAGCTCTCAGGAAGAGCAGGAGCTAGAAGAACTCACCAGGATTACCATTCGGTTTATGCGTGTGCGTTCTCAGGCTTTTTTGCTGCTCAAACAGCGGGGCTATGATATTGATCGCTATGCACAAGAGCAGGCCCGATGAGCTATGTGCCTGAAAAGCTGAAACGGCAGGTCGAAGAACGAGCCAATCGAAGGTGCGAATAGTGCCAGACACAAATGCTCGTTATCATCATCTTGCAGGTTGAGCATATTTATCCATTCTCGAAAGGAGGTTAGACAAAACTCGATAATCTTTGTTTGGCCTGCTCTCTCTGTAACAATGCTAAAAAAGCATTTTTAACGGGAATGGATCCAAACACAGGTCAAGAATCTCGTCTGTTTAACCCACGAATTGATATTTGGTCAGAGCATTTTGTGTGGATAGATCAAGGAGAAAAACTAGAGGGTCTCACGCTTATTGGGCGAGCAACTGTTCAGCGTATTAATATGAATAGATCTGATGTAGTCGACTCTCGTCGTGTTTGGGTTAAAGCTGGCCTGCATCCCCCAAAGTAAATCAATGGAGTCTTCTCATGGCCTACACTCTTTCCGCCTTTATTACAAAAACAGGCGCATTGTGCCGTATCAAGCGTTAAGCTCTTGCATCACAATTGTGCCGTTGGCGCAGGGGTTTGAGATGCTTCTCAGCGACAAATTCCTGAAAGAGGTCATTAGTACTCAGACTGAATTGGCTCAAGCGCAGCCTCGACTTGCTGCGCTTAAGCAAGCCCATGTTGAATTGGCTCAAGAGCGAGATCATATTGAGGAGGGATTTCCTCGGTGGCTCACGGAGGCGCTTGTGTCCTTTGGTCTCTCGCTTGCGTCACAACAACCGATTGTATATGTCGAGGCTGAGTTCTTTGGGGGTGTAGGCGAACAATATGGTGTGCTGTGGCAGGGCGGGCAGATTGCTCTGTTGCCATCAACCAATGGCCTGAATTCGCATCTATATTCCAACGAGGAAAATGATGGCCCCATTAACAGCGTTTTGCGCGGTCTTGGTGTTCAAGCTGAGAAATATGACGAGTTTTACGCATTGAGTCTGGGTTTAGAGCGCAGTGTAAACGGGTGGTTTCGTCGCATCAATCCGTATGCCAACACAGATGACTGCAAATTCAGAGGCTAAAGCACCAGCATCGCATCCCCGAACGAGAAGAAGCGATAGCCGTTCGCTTTGGCCGTCTCATAGGCATTGAGCATCGTATCGCGCCCCGCAAATGAACTCAGCATCATCAACAGGGTTGATTTGGGCAGATGGAAATTTGTCAGCATCACGTCCACCGCCCGCCACTCATACCCCGGATAGATAAACAAATTCGTCTCACGATCAAACGCAATCACAGGCCGCCATGCACAGCGATCTTTGATTTCATCAGGTCGCGCCGGATCACCTCCCGCACTCAAAATCGCCGCCGTTTCGAGCGTGCGGGCGGCTGTTGTGCCGACGGCGATGATATGCCCGCCTGCCAATTTTGCCTCATTGATCACCTTCGCATTGTCAGCATCTAACTGGGCGCGTTCGTTGTGGATTTTGTGATCGGTGATGACATCAACTTTGACGGGCTGAAACGTATCGAGGCCGATGTGCAGCGTGCAGTAGGCCAGCTTGACGCCTTGATCGCGCAGTGCCAGCAGCAGCTCCGGCGTGAAGTGCAGGCCCGCCGTCGGCGCAGCGGCGGAACCCTCATCGCGGCTGTAGACGGTCTGATAGCGCTCGGCGTCGATGAGGCGCGTGCGAATATACGGCGGCAGCGGCATCTCGCCCAACTGGGTCAGTTCGCCGTTGATCGGGCGGCTGAAGCGAATTTGGCGCTGCGGGCCGTCATATTCCGCCGTGATCGTGCCCGTGATATCTGTCGGCGGGAAATTGAGCACCACACCCGTTGTGACGCGCTTTCCGCCCACCAGCACGCGCCATTCAAGATCGGTTTCCTGCTGCAAAAGCAGCACCTCAATCGCGCCGCCCGTCTTGGCTTTGGTGGCGTGCAGACGGGCGGGGATAACGCGCGTGTTGTTCATCACCAATACATCGCCCGCCCGCAGATAGTCGCCAATCTCACGGAAGATGCGATGCTCAATTGCGCCCGTGTCGCGGTGCAGCACGAGCAGCTTTGAGGAATCGCGGGGATCGGCGGGCGTCTGGGCGATAAAGGATTCAGGGAGGTCGTAATCGAAATGGCTGAGGAGCATCGTTAGAACAAATCCTGCTGTTGTGCGGGGGGAAAGCGGATGCCCTTCATCGGGATACCGAGATGGTCATAGGCGGCGGGCATGGCGATACGGCCCTGCTTGGTCAATTTCAGGAAACCCTGCTGAATCAGGTACGGTTCATACACCGATTGAATCGTGGAGCTGTCTTCGCTGCTGGCTGCGCTGATGGTCTCGACACCGACGGGGCCGCCATCAAATTTCTCGATGATGGTGCGCAGGATACGGCGATCCGTCTCATCCAGGCCGCGCTCATCGATCTTCATCAGGGCCAGGGCATCGCGTGTGACCTCACGGGTGATGACGCCATCGGCGCGGGCCTGGGCATAATCGCGCACACGGCGCAGCAGACGCAGGCCAATACGGGGCGTGCCACGTCCGCGACGCGCCATCTCAGACGCGCCTTCGTCGTCAATTTCGATCTTGAGCATCCCGGCGGCTCGCACCAGGATGATCTTCATGGCCTCCGGCGTGTAATACTCCAGCGAAAAATTCTCGCCGAAGCGATCCCGCAGCGGCCCGGCGATCAGCGACAGTTCCGTCGTCGCGCCAATCACGGTGAAGCGCGGCAGATTGAGGCGCACATTTTTGGCGGCTGGCCCCTTGCCGACGACGATATCGAGCACAAAATCTTCCATCGCCGGATAGAGAATCTCGCCGACGGCTTTGCCCAGGCGGTGGACTTCATCGATGAAGAGGATATCGCCTTTTTTGAGGTGCGTTAAAATCGCCGCCAGATCACCCGCCCGCTCAATCGAGGGGCCAGCAGTGATGCGGATGTTTGCGCCCATCTCATTGGCGATGACGTGCGCCAGTGAGGTCTTGCCCAATCCTGGCGGGCCATGAAACAGCAGATGATCGATGGGTTCCTGGCGCATACTGGCCGCTTCGAGGATGATGGAGAGGCGGTCACGCAGGTTGTCCTGGCCGATCATGGTTTTGAGTTCTTTAGGGCGCAGCGCAATATTTTCGCGGTCATCGCGGCGTAAAGTGCCTGTGACGAGGCGGTCATCATCGGACATTGCACACTCCCTGTTAGCAGACTTGTTCTATTGCTTAAGTATAGGCGCGGAGAGAGGGAAGGACAAGCGAGAATTGGGGGAGAGATGGGGGAGATCAATCTCAATTCTCGTCAAAAATAAAACACTATAAAATCAAATGACAGTTGCGCTGGGAGAAGAATACAGAGCTTAGATTCACATTTATCAAAACGATTTATGCATATATGACAAGAGGAATCCTATGCCCATCACAGTGGATTGGTACAACGTAGAAAGAACGGCTTTGCTCTATACCTATAAGGGATCGTGGACGTGGGGTGATTTTGATGAGGCTGTAGGGCAGGGCAATGCTCTTATGCAAAGTGTTCCCTATACAGTGCATGTTGTGCTGAATTTGAGCAATGCTTTTATTATTCCGTCAGATATTATCTCGACAACCAGACGCCGCCATATTTCTAGCCTTGCTCCTACCCTGGACTTTGCACATGACACGTTTGGATTCATCGACTTCGGTGAGCACGAACTCTCAAAACCTATCAGACTTTTCTCACATCACTGGAATCTCAACAGATGCGAAAAATACGGCTTATGTTTTGAACTCAATACGAACGAATCGGAGTGAATTCTATTGAGATGTGCAAAGTCGAGCTACCAATCATGGCAAAATTATTGGTTATGGTTTAAACCCTGTGCCTCATCTGCTTGCAAGTACCCTTCAGCGAATCGCGCCTCAGTGGATGGCGTCTCTCAACAGCGTCGTTGTGAGTTCGCTTGAAGAAGTCGATACTGCTTTGGCTGCGTTGGAAACACCTGATTCCTGAAAATATCTCTTTCGACACCCCTACCGCCGCGCCGCCAATTCCGCTATCCTATGGCGCATTTGTGACACAGGAGAATAGGGCAGGCATGGACAACTTATTTGTATCGTCTCACCCACTGGTGAAACACAAACTCACGCTCCTGCGCGATGTTGGCACGGATCACCGCACCTTCCGCGAATTGGTGCGCGAATTGGCGCTGCTGCTGTGCTACGAGGCCACGCAGGACATCAAAATTTCGCCCAAAACCGTGACCACGCCAATGGCGGAGGCACACGGCTCAAAGGCCGACGAGAAAATCGGGCTTGTGCCGATCATGCGGGCCGGGATGGGCCTGCTGGAAGGCGTCATGGAACTGCTGCCCGATGTCCAGGTGTGGCACATCGGTCTGTATCGGGATGAGAAGACGCTGCGGCCTGTGCAGTATTACAACAAGCTTCCGACAGAGGCCACCGTCCAGGTGTGCATCGTGCTCGACCCGATGCTGGCGACGGGCGGCTCGGCAACCGCCACGATTGATATCCTCAAGCAGTGGGGTGTCATGCGGATCAAATATCTGGGCCTGCTGGCCGCTCCCGAAGGCGTCGCTGCGCTGCACAAGGCGCACCCCGATGTGCCTGTGCATGTGGCCGAATTGGACTCGCATCTCAACGAGATTGGCTACATCATACCGGGCCTGGGCGACGCGGGTGACCGCATGTTTGGTACATAGGATCAGCGCGTGGAGATCAGCGCATTTCTCATTGTCCTGTGTCTGGCCTTCGCGCTCACGCTGCTCATGACCCCCTGGGCCATCCGCCTGAGCCACCGCTGGGGTGCCGTAACGACCCCCGGCGGGCGGCGGCATGAATCGCGCCCGATGCCGCGCCTCGGCGGGATCGCGGTCTTCATTGGATTCGGCGGGGCGGCAGTCGTGGCCCAATTTTTGCCTGTGCAGCGCCTTGATCCGTATGAGTTGATTCGCTTCGTGGGCCTGATGGTGGGCGGGCTAATCATCTTCATCATGGGCAGCCTGGATGATATTTTTGAGTTTGGCTGGCTGCCGCAGGCCCTGGGGCAGATCGCGGCGGCGGCGCTGGCGATTGCCTTCCAGATTTTCATCCAATTTTTCACCAATCCGCTCACGGGCCTCCCGACGGATGCCTGGCCTCATCTCGTGACCGTCACGCTGAGTCTGTTCTGGTTGGGCCTGATGATGAACACGATGAATTTCCTCGATGGCCTGGATGGATTGGCAACGGGCGTGGCCGCGATTGCCTGCACTATGCTCTTCCTCAACAGCGCCTTTCGCGTGTCGCCCGCCCAGACCAGCGTGAGCCTGCTGCCGCTGGCGCTGCTGGGGGCGTGCCTGGGATTTTTGCCGTATAATTTTTCACCCTCGCGCATCTATCTCGGCGGCGGCGGGCCGTTTCTGGGCTTTGCATTGGGGGCGCTCAGTATCATTGGCGGGGCAAAGATGGCGACGATTCTGCTCGTCATGGCGCTGCCGCTGATGGATTTTGCGTGGCAGGTATTCAATCGGGCGATGCGCGGACGTAATCCAATGCAGGGGGATCGGGGGCATTTTCATCATCGCCTGCTGGATACGGGCTGGCTGTCACAGCGGGCGATTGTGCTGGGCTATTATGCCTTCTCAGCCTTCTTCGGCCTGCTGACCTTGATTCTGGAAAGCCAGCTCTACAAATTCATCACCTTCGGCGTCATGCTGCTGCTGATCGCGGCGGCCTTCGTCGTTGTTGCCCGTCACAGTGCTGCTCAATCCTCGTCGGGCGCTTCCTCGTCCTCATCGTCATAACGCAGGTCTTCATCCTCATAGAGGATCGTATCGCGCAGATCGTCCAGATCATGCTCGGCGTCGCTGTCCTGGCGCGGTGTGGTTTTCTTCGGCACAGGCCGACTCGTGCCAAAGCCGCCCGTCCGCACGACAGGCTGTGCGCTAGTGGTGCGCTTAGGGGGATTCATCTCCTCAAACAGATCATCCGTCGCATCGGGCAGCGGTGAGCCAGAGCGCTTCATGATCGATTCGTCCTCATCGTCCTCTTTGCCAAAAGGCGATGTGGGTTTTGTGCCAAAGGGAGCAGGCGGCTTGCTGCCAAAACGCGGCGGGGGGAAGGCCGCCGGGCGCGGCGTGCTGGTCGCGGGCGGAGACGCGGGTTTTTCATCCGTCGATCTGGGGCCAAAGGGTGAGGGCGAGACGGGTTTGGGGGCAGAATTCGGCGTGCCAAACGCAGGCCGATTGGGCGGGCGCGGCGCATCGGTTGCGGGCGCGGATGAAGGGCCAAAGGGCGAGGGCGGGCGATTAAACGGCACACCTTTCTCCGGGTCGATGGGCTTGGCAGCGGCGGGACGATCCGACTGACGGAACGAATCGAGATCATCATCCTGCGCGGCGGGTTTGGGCGCTTCAAAGGGTGATGGAGGCTTAAATGGTGCATTTGACTTGGCGACGACGGTACGATCTGTTTTGCGGAACGCGCTCAAATCCTCATCTTCAGCCTCGTCATCCCCGGCAGGCTTGGGGAAATCGAAGC
Organism: Anaerolineae bacterium; assembly: GCA_034436915.1. Taxonomy (GTDB): domain Bacteria; phylum Chloroflexota; class Anaerolineae; order Aggregatilineales; family Phototrophicaceae; genus JALHOR01. Next base: position 9,853 of record DAOTUR010000275.1, on the reverse strand, counting down.
GGGCGGCGGTGCGATTAAACGGCACACCCTTCTCCGTGTCGCTCGGTTTGGCGGCGGCGGGGCGATCCGAGGTGCGGAAGGGATTGAGGCTGTCGGCCTCATCGTCATCGTCCTGGGCAGCGGGTTTGGGCGATCCAAAGGGCGCAGCGGGCCGATTGAAAGGCGTGCTGGTTGGCGTGCTTGGTTTGGCGGCGGCGGGGCGATCTGCTGTACGGAAGGGATTGAGGCTGTCAGCCTCATCGTCATCGTCCTGGGCAGCAGGTTTGGGCGATCCAAAGGGCGCAGAGGGCCGATTGAAGGGCGTGCCTGCTGGTGGTGTACTCGGTTTGGTGGCGGCGGGGCGATCTGCGGTGCGGAAGGGATTGAGGCTGTCAGCCTCATCGTCATCATCCTGGGCGGGCTTGGGCGGGCCAAAGGGCGCAGCGGGCCGATTGAAGGGCGTACTCGGTTTATCGCTCCCTGATGAAGGTCGTGTGGGGCGGCTAGGTGCAGCGGGCCGTTCGCCCGTCGATGTGTCACGCGGTATATCAGCAGGTGGCTTTGTGGGGGCGGGCGGCTGCGAACGGAAGGCGGAAACAGCCTCGTCAATCTGCCCTGGTGTGACGGTATTCTCCGAGATCGGCGGGGTATTGCGCGATGCAGGTGTGTTAATCCGCATCGTGCCGCTGGTTCCACCGACCTGATCTTCAGGACGTGTCTGTGCTGAGGCCGCCGAAATAGTGTTTGTCGGGCGACTCGGTGTGGATTGACCATCCGTCAGCGCGGGAGCACTTGAGGGCATCGTAATCATCTCAGCGCCCAGACGCGGCGAAATCGCTGGTTTGTCCGGCAGCAGCGGAGCCGTCTCACGCATAACTTCATAGACGGGCGAGGCTATGATTTCTTCATCCGGGCCGCCCGGCACAGGCAGCATCAGCAGATAGACCGAGCCAATGCCCATATCCGCCGCTGCGTTGCGTCTGGGACCTGTCGTGGCGAGACTCTGCTGTTTGCGGACGCGCTCACGATCTTTGCGGCGCAGCGCTACAACCTCTTCCCGCGTCATTGTGATCATCTTGCCGCGTTTGAAGGTCGCGCTGTTGCCCGTCATACGTTCAATCGCCGACTCAATCGTTCCGAGCACAATTGTGACCAGCACATTGATGAAAATGATGAAGATCAAAATGCCCTGGAACACCGCCAGAAATTGGCTCACCGAGACCGACACCAGCGTCATGGCGCTTTGCGCCCCCACGACGAACATCAACAGCGCAATGATGCCGACTGCGCCGACGACGGTGCGCCAGCCCTGCAAATCTTTGGGGACGCTCGGATACATGGTGTTGCTGATGGTAAAAATCAGGTAGACCCACAGCCAGAAATCGGGGGCGTTGGTGAGATGTCGCAGCCCTGCCGCCACATCATTGAGATCGCCGCCGCCCATGATCTGGAGGGCTTTTCCAAGATCAAAAATATTGTTGGCGGCAAACCAGATGATGAGCAGGGCCACGATCAGCGGGGTCGCCGTGATGATGGCCCGCCGATAAATGCCCGCTTTAGGCGAAATCCGCACAAAATTGAGCTTGAGTTCGCCTATCTCCTGCGCCTCCGGCCACTGGATGGCGCGTTCAGCAGAGACGTTGAGCGCCCCGGCCATCAGCCAATAGGTGATCTCGTGCAGCAGAACGCCCGGTAGGAAAATCGTGTAGTAGAGGATGGTGGTCGTTTGATAGTTGCGCGTAACAAGCCAGCCTACCTTGAAGATATGCTGGTGCAGCCAACGCTCTATTTTTCGCAGCAGGATGAACGTGCCTGCAACGAGCAAAACGCCGAGCACAATCCCCAGAAGATCCAGGACTTATACGCCTTTCGCTTGGCCTGCCTGACGAATGAGTTCCGTAAAATCTTTCACCTTGAGCGATGCGCCGCCCACCAGAGCGCCATCAATATCCGGCTGTGACATGTACTCGGCCATATTGTCCGGCTTGACGCTGCCGCCGTACTGAATGCGCGTGGCCTCGGCCACTGCCTCGCCGTAAAGCTGCCGAATAACATCCCGAATCATGGCGCAGGTGGTCTGGGCAATCGCGCTGGTGGCATTGACGCCTGTGCCAATCGCCCAGATCGGCTCATAGGCGATGACGACATCAGCCATCTGCTCCGGCGTGATGCCTGCCAGCGCTGCCCGCACCTGTCCGCCGACGAAGGCATCGGTTTCGCCGCCCTCACGCTGTGACAGGCTCTCGCCAACCGCGATGATGGGCTTGAGGCCGTGCGCGAGGGCTGCTTTGGACTTGTCATTCACGGTTTGATCGGTCTCATTGAGATATTGACGACATTCAGAGTGGCCGATGATGACGTATTCGACCAAGCCTTGCAGCATCAGAGGCGAAATCTGCGAGGTAAAGGCCCCTTCGGTCTTCCAGTGAATCTGCTGCGCTCCCACCTTGACGTTTGTCCCCTTGAGCGCCTCGGCCACGCTTGCCAGGACGACAAAGTTGGGGCAGACGACCTGCTCAACGCCGCTGAACGGGCTGAGATGAGGCGCGAGTTCTTGCACGAAGGCCACTGCTTCGGCCAGGGTTTTATACATCTTCCAGTTACCCGCGATAATGGGGGTACGTGTCATGAATTGTTGTTCTCCGTGACGTAAGTTTGCGCGAGCGTTTGAGTCCAGTCAGGGGCGTTATCATCGTCGATCACGTTTTCCCATAGGATCAGCGCTTCATCCATTTTATCCTGCGATTGCAGGATTTCACCCCGCAACAGTCGTATTTCGGCCTCAAAACCGCTGATGTCCCTGACATTGTTGGCCGCAACGGACGCGAGACGCTTGCTGCTGCCCAACGCCAGCACCCGCGCCTTGAGGAAATGGGCATAGGGTGTGTCTTCAATCGTGTTGTATTCAGCATCATCGTACATCGGATCGACAATCTCTTTGAAGATATTGCTGTCCTTTGTTGTCCGTTTGGTAGGCGTCTCGTACAGATATTTTCCCGCAAGCGGACGAATGGAATCGTACAGGGTTTTATCAGGCATCTTATGGGCCTCATACAGCGCCAGGGTGACATAGACCAGCGCCGCATCCTTGTCTTTCTTGCTGTCAGCGGTGACAGCGGTCAGCATGAAAAATTGCGCGGGATAGCTGGACTGTGCTTTGCCTTCGGCAATCTGGGCATACGCCGCCGCAGGATCGGTGTCCCACAGCTCTGAGGCTTTAGCGAGTAATTCCAGAGATGGATCAGACGCATCAAAGATCTGCATCGTATTGCCAATACCACCTGCTGTCAGAAATGACATCAGCTCAGAATGCGACATCTCTGGTGTGAAAGAATCACCAAGTGTGATCTGGAAGGCAGACATATCTCCATTGGAACTGGTGCGGGCCGCAATCTGTTGGAGTTCAATAATATAGTTGAGAGAGCTGATCACCAGCCCGCCGATAATGAGCGACACCAAAATAAACGTCCCGCAGCCGCCGATCATCCAGGCGCGGCTCTCATGCGGCGACGCTTTGGATTGGAAGACGGTGGCCGTGCGATAGCTGCCTGTGGGGACGGGCTGTGCAATCGTTGACGAGGGGAGGGGTGTAACTCCATATCCACCCACAAACTCGCTGCGAAGCTTCGCCAACGACTCGCTGGCAACGCTGGCACGATCTGGGCTGAGTTCCGTCAGATGACTCTCTTCAATCGCATCTTTCAGTTCGCGCAGCATGTCATCCGGGGTGCTGTAGCGATCATCGGGCCGTTTTTCTGTCGCCCGAATCAGCACTTCTTCCACTGCACCGGGAATCTCTGGATTGATGATTGAGGGACGCGGAATCGGCGTGTAAATCTGATCGTGGATGATGGCATAGGCCGTATCCGCCGTGAATGGCACGCGCCCCACCAGCAGTTCATACAGCACCACGCCGAGCGAATATATATCGGCCCGCCCGTCAATGTCTTTGCGTCCGCTGGCCTGTTCAGGCGAAATATAGTGTGGTGTGCCCAGCACCATATCGGCGCTCATGGTCGATTCGCCTGCTTCCGCAATGCGGGCGAGGCCAAAATCGGTCAGATAGGGAACATCATCATCCAGCACAATGTTGGAGGGCTTTACATCACGGTGCAGGACGCCTTTGCTGTGAGCATACGACAGCGCACTCCCTACCGCCGTGATCACACTCAGAATCTCATTGAGGGGCAGCGGCCCTTTTTTCATCAGGCGCTGCTTGAGCGTGACCCCTGGCACATACTTCATGACCAGATAGGGCTGCTTCTCATGCTCATTGAAGTCATACACAGGCACGATATGCGGATGATCGAGACGTGCGACAATCTGGGCCTCGCGCTTGAAGCGGGCGACGAATGTCTCATCATCTTGCAGCATCTGATGCATGACCTTGATGGCGACTGTACGATCTAACTGGGCGTGATAGGCCTTATAGACCGTCGCCATGCCGCCCTGACCCAGTTGTGAGAGTATCTGGTATGGCCCGACCTGTTCGCCTGCTTGCCATGCCATGCGATGTGCCTCATTTCCGTGACTGTATTGTGAACGTTGCGCGGCGCACCCTTTGAGCCTATTTTGCGTGTGGATACAAAAAATTGCGAGTGTCTGGCTCGTTGTATTCTCCTACTATACGCGAAATGGGATAGTGTGTTGTGGGAAAGCGTTAATGGATTGTAAAACATCTTTGAGGATAGGTGACATGATTGTATGGCGCTGCCGATCCAATTTCAATTTGAGGTGGGATTGGCGTAGGGGCGCAGCACGCTGCGCCCCTACAATTGAATGGGATATTTGATGTGTGTTGCGTCGGTTGTGAAAAAACCTACCCCTGAAAAAGGATGGGAGGTGAAGGGGCAAATGTAAAACAGGCTCTTTACGCCTTATTGCGAATCGCAGTCACACCAGGGAGTGTCTTGCCTTCGAGCAGTTCAAGGCTGGCCCCGCCGCCTGTGGAAATGTGCGTCATGCGATCCGCCAGACCAGACTGCTCTGCTGCCGCTGCCGAATCGCCGCCGCCGATGACGGTTGTCGCGCCCGCTGCGGTGGCATCGGCCAGCAAACGCGCAATCGCAAATGTCCCCTGGGCAAAATTTGGCATCTCAAACACGCCCATCGGCCCGTTCCAGATGATCGTCTTCGCGCCTGCCAGCACCTGCCCAAACGCCTGGACGGATTCTGGCCCAATATCGAGGATGCGCCAGCCGGGTTTGATCCCATCGCTGACATTGAGGGTATACTGCTGCGCCTCATTCTCGAAGGCATTGGCGGCAACGGCATCATTGGGGAGCAAGATCGTCTCGCGGCCAATATCCAGCAGATGACGCGCCATCTCAATCGCATCTTTTTCGACCAGCGAATCGCCCATCTCATAGCCTTTGGCGGCAAAGAAGGTGTTCGCCATGCCGCCGCCAATGAGCAGCTTATCAACCTTGCTCAGAAGCGCCTCAATCACCTTGATCTTGTCCGACACCTTCGCGCCGCCCAGGATCGCCACAAACGGGCGCTTGGGATTTTCAAGCGTTGTGGCGAGATAATCAATTTCTTTTTCCATCAACAGCCCTGCCACAGTGGGGATGAGTTGAGCGACTCCCACATTTGAGGCATGGGCGCGATGTGCCGTCCCGAAGGCGTCATTGACCAGGATATCGCCAAGCTTTGCCATCTGTGCGGCCAGCTCAGGATCATTCTTTTCTTCGCCTTTGTGATAGCGCGTGTTCTCCAACAGCAGGACGCCGCCTTCGGGTAGGGCCTCAAGCGCTTTTTCTGCCGTTTCGCCCACGCAGTCATCGGCAAACGCGACATCACGGCCCAAAAGCGCCGCCAATGCCGGAGCCACCGGAGCCAGCGAGGTATCGGCATCACCTTTGGCTTTGGGGCGTCCCAGATGCGACATCAGAATGACCGCTTTAGGGTTCTGACCAAGGATATAGTGCAGGGTGGGAACGGCAGCCCGCAGACGGGTGTCGTCTGTGATCACGCCATTTTCGAGAGGCACGTTGAAATCGACACGCACAAGCAAGCGCTTGCCCGCCAGATCAATATCCCGAACAGTCATTTTATTCATGTTGAGAGACTCCTTGTCTGAGCAAAAATCTGGAAAAGGGCGCACAAGACCCTTTTCAACAGCACGGTCAACTGCGCCGCGCTTGGAAACACTTATTGATTGACGATCTTCAAGATGGCGGCGGCCAATTTGTAGGGATCGTGCCGCCAGGGGCGTTCGTCATCCACGAGATCGGTATAGTGGAGTTGATAGCGCTGAGAAATTTCATGACTTTCTGGTGCGGGCGGGACATAGTGCGTGAATTCATCGGTGTTTTTGGTCGTGAAATTGTTGTTTGCCAGCACCGTCTGAAAGACGCCTCGCCCGATATGCCGCTCCAGTGCCAGGACGTGATCTGCCACTGAGTAGCCCGCCGTCTCCGCTGGTTGCATCGCCACGTTGCAAATATAAATTTTATAAGCGCGGGTGGCGCGGAGGGCTTCTGCGATCCCTTTGACCATCAGGTTGGGCAGAATGCTCGTATAGAGACTGCCCGGCCCCAGGACGATTATATCAGCTTCCTCGATGGCTTTCACGCTTTCCGGATAGGCTATGACATCCTTCGGGTAAAGCTCAATGCGTTCAATGCGACCATCAATCTTCTCCGTCGTCGATTCGCCGTGAACCTCGATCAGCTCACCGCTTTTGAGGCGCATCTGGGCAATCAGCGACACGTCATCCAGCGTGGCAGGCAAGACGCGCCCGCGAATATTGAGGATGCGTTCAACTTCGGTGAGCGCTGTTGCCAAGCTGTTGGGCTGATCCGCTCCGCCTACGATGCTCGCCAGTGCCGCAATGAACAGATTGCCGAAGGCATGGCCCTCCAGTTCGCCTGTTTGAAAGCGATACTGGAACAGGCGCGTCATGAGGTTGTCATCATCGGCCAGAGCTGCGATGTTATTGCGGAGATCGCCGGGTGGCGCAATACCCATCTCACGGCGCAAACGACCAGAACTGCCGCCGTCATCGGCCACCGTGACGACAGCGGTGATATTGCCGGTATGATGCTTCATGCCGCGCAGCGCCGCCGGCAGGCCCGTCCCACCGCCAATGGCGACGAATTTGACGCCGCGCTGACGCCGCATCTGATCGACCATGACATCGACCACCGCAGGCGATTGGTGGCGGCGGTAAGGGGCGATGAGATTGCGGGCAAAGTAGTACAGCCCGATGCCGACGACGAAGAAGCCTACGGCCAGCGTAAAGACATCGGACAGGGGGCTGGATTCCAGGGTGAACATCGGGCGGTTGGGATCGAGGATTGCCATCAGGGCATGGGCCACACTGATGGCAATGATCAGAATGCCACCCAGGATAATCATCAACCAGCGCTTGATGCCAATCCCCGGCGTAAGCCATTTGACCAGGCGACGACGCATAGGCTAACGCACCCCTCGTGTCTCAAACCAGCTCCATGTGATCAGGCCCAACGCACTGATGACGACAATCACGCCGATACTCAGCACCGCATCGTACCAGAACTGCTCCGGATAGAGGCGAATCAGCGTCTGAGAGTATTCAAACTGCCACGTCCCGGCTGTAAAGAACATCTCATGGAACTGGTCGAAGAAGGCATCCCAGGCGACGGACGCCAGCACGACAACGGCGGCCATCAGGCCCAGCGTCAGCACGCTGCCATCGCGCACAGCCACATAACATGTGCGGCGGGCGAAGTGCCACAGCAGCCCGCCGCTGAGGGCTGCTGCGACCAACGCGACTAGGCCCGCTGTAAAGGCGGCTGTCGTTACGCGCTGGACATCCTGCATATGGCGCAGTTCATCCGCAGTGAAGGCCGCACAGTCGGTGGCTTTGACAGGCGGGTTGATGCATTTTGCGGCGGGCAGGCGCACATCGGCCAGATATTTGATCGGCCTCTGCTCCACCAAATAATCTATCCCAGAGGGGCCATACGCCCAGCGATCCCGCGTCGTAAAGCCATAGGAATCGACGGTCAGACCGGGGCGGGTATACTCCCAGAACAACCACGCCCGTGACATGACGATACGCACACTGCCGATGACGAGCAGCAGGGGAATTGTGATCGTGAGAATAAGACGCAAAAATCCTCTCATTGGAGTTCCTTCAGGTCGCCGCCGAGCAGAAAATTCACCAACAGCGAATCCATAACCATTTCAACCGCGGCGTGATCATCTGTGAAGACAATCTCATTGGTGTGGAGAGGCACAAGGGCGGCGGCGCTGTCGGTCAGCACGCGCACGATCAGCGGATTGGCAGCGGCGGGCAGGCGGGCGAGATTGGCGCTGAGGTTGCTGTCCTGCGTTGGTTGGCGGGTAGCAATCAAAATGGTGTTGAACGAATACGGCACGTCAATGGCATGGATGGACGGAAAGACATATTGCAGCGTGTTGGTCAGCGCATCCACCAGCCGCCGATCTGTGCTCGTGCGTCCCACATTGATCACCATCACGCCATCATGGGTCAGATGATCGCGCACCTCCTGGAAAAACTCAACCGTCGTGAGCTGCCAGGGGATGTAGGGCGGCTTGTAGGCATCGATGGCGATGACAGTGTAGGTTTTATCCAGGCGATTGAGGATGACCCGGCCATCTTCCGCATACGCAGTGAGAGAGGGCATATGGGCGGCATCCATCTCAAAATAGCGCTCTCCGGCCTCGATGATCGCGGGGTCGATTTCGACGCCATCAATAGGCAGATCGGGATAGGCATACAGATGCTGGCGGGCAATTGTGCCGCCTGCCAGCCCGATAATCATGAGCGATGTCATATCGGCGGGTTGAAAATTGGCGTTAAAGTAAGGCGCGGCGAGAAAGAAATCCCAGGTGCGGCGGTAGTAGACGTTTTTGGCGTTCCACTGGCTGTGAATGCCCTGGCCTTCGTTGAGGTACAGATAGCGATTGCCATCCGTATCCTCCTGCACCTGAATGTAGTTGTAGGCGCTGTCTTTCTCCCACAGCAGCGTTTGATTGGGCTTGGGCGCACGCAGCGGGCCGTTCATCAGGAGGATCGTCAGCACGGCGATGACGACGGGCATCCACAGCCACAGCAGCGCCCGCGCCTTGATCTCGCTCCACAAGCCCACCCACCCGAAGGCATAAAGCAGGGCAGCAAAAAAGAGAAATGTCGCGGTCACGCCCCACTGTGGAATCAGGATCAGCGTCGGCAAAAACGTCCCGACGAGGCTGCCCAGTGTGCCAATCGCATAGAGCTGTCCCGCCACCTGCCCGGCTTTGCTCACATCCTGTACCACAAGACGTATCGCAAATGGTGACACAGTGCCTAACAGCGTCACGGGGACAGAAAAGAGGATCAGAATGGCAAAGAATGAGCCGAGCACCGTTCCAGCATTGATCTGGTCAACAGCCTGGCCTGCGGCAAGAATGACAGGCCGCGCCACTAGGGGAATCACGGCGCTGAGAAAGGCCCCCCACACGATGATTTTGTACAGCGTGAGACGATAGGGGGATCGATCTGCCCAGCGCCCGCCGATGAAATAGCCAATCGTGAGATACAGCAGCATCAGGCCGATGACGTTGGCCCACACAATATTCCCTGTCCCAAAGGCCGGGCCGAGCAGACGGGACGCGGCCAATTCAACAGCCAGCGTGGTCATGCCGCTGATGAACACGATCACGTAAAGGAAACGCGGGCTTTGGACGTGAGATTGAGTTGGTAGCACGACGAAAATAGCAGCCTTTCCGTATAATAGAAAGCAAGATGAAAACTGAGTTCAAACGGCGCTTAGTGTAGCGCATCCCTCCAACGATACGAAAGGGCGTGCATGGTTGGCTTTCGACTGGCTGAAGCAGAAGACGCTCAGGACATTGGCGTGCTGATCGAGCAGTGTTTTCAAGA